>NZ_JBJGZO010000021.1:0-80807 GCF_054050575.1 Blastococcus sp. SYSU D00868 | reverse complement strand
CCCCCCCGCGCCGCCCCCCCGGCCCCCCCCCCGCCCCCCGCCCCCCCCCCCCCCCCCCCCCCCCCCCCCCCCCCCCCCCCCCCCCCGGGGGGGGGCCCCCCCCCCGCCACGATCAGGTGGGCTGATCCCGGCCGGGGTCAGGCGGGGACCGGGGTCAGGTTAGCCGCCGCGAGGTTCGCCGGCGCCGGCTCGTAGCCCAGCGGCGCCCGGGTGAACCCGCCGGTGCCGTGCGACACCGACCGCAGCGACCCGGCGTAGGTGAGCAGCTCGACCTCGGGCACCTCCGCGCGGACCGTCGTCCGGTCCCGCTCGGGGTCGGCGTCGCTGCCGGTGACCCGGGCCCGCCGGGCCGACAGGTCGCTCATCACCGCCCCGACGTACTCCCCGGGCACCGTCACGGCGACCTCGCACCAGGGCTCCAGCACCCGGGTGCCGGCGGCCGACGCGGCTTCCCGCACCGCCAGCGCGCCGGCGGACTGGAAGGAGGCGTCGGAGGAGTCGACCGAGTGCGCCTTGCCGTCGACGAGGACGAACCGGGCGTCGACCAGCGGCCGGTCCCCGTTCACCCCGCGGGCGGTCTGCGTGCGGATGCCCTTCTCGACGCTGCTGTGGAACTGGCCGGGCACGGTGCCGCCGACGATCCGCTGCTCGAACACGATCCCCGAGCCGGGCGGGCCCGGCTCGGCCTCGACCACCACGACGGCGTACTGGCCGTGCCCGCCGGACTGCTTGACCAGCCGGCCGGTGACCCGGGCGGGCCCGGCGAGGGTCTCCACCAGCGGCACCCGGACCGGCACCGTGGTCACCCCGACCCCGTGCCGGGAGCGCAGCCGGTCCAGCAGCACCTCGGCGTGCCCCTCCCCCACGCACCACAGCAGCAGCTGCCCGGTGTCGGGCCGGCGCTCCACGCGCACGGTCGGGTCCTCCGCGGCCAGCCGGGCCAGGGCCGTGGCCAGCCGGTCCTCGTCGGCGCGGGAGGCGGCCTCGACGGCGACGGGCAGCTGCGGCACGGGCAGCTCCCACGGGGTCATGAGGTAGGGGTCGTCCGGGCTGGACAGGGTGTCGCCGGTCTCGGCCGAGCCCAGCCGCGCCACGGCGCACACGTCGCCGGCGGGGCAGGCGGCCACCGGGCGCAGCGTGGCGCCCAGCGGGCTGGAGATCGCCCCGACCCGCTCGTCGACGTCGTGGTCGGGGTGGCCGCGGTCGGCCAGCCCGTGGCCGGAGACGTGCACGGGGATGTCCGGACGCAGGGTGCCGGAGAACACGCGCACCAGCGAGACGCGGCCGAGGTAGGGGTCGGTGGTCGTCTTGACCACCTCGGCGACCAGCGGGCCGTCGGGATCGCAGACCAGCGCGGGCGCGGGCCGGCCGTCGGGGCGGGTGACGTGCGGGCAGCCGTGCTCCCGCGGGCAGGGGAAGGCGGCGACGAGCAGGTCGAGCAGCTCGGGCACGCCGATGCCGGTCAGCGGGGCGACGCAGAGCACGGGGTGGAAGTGGCCGCGGGCGACCGCGGTCTCCAGGTCGGCCACCAGGTCGGCGACGACGAGCTCCTCGCCGGCGAGGTACCGGTCCATGAGCGTCTCGTCCTCGCTCTCGCCGATCACCGCCTCGATCAGCTCGGCGCGCAGCCGGTCGGCGTCGGCCGCGTCGGGGTGGGGCTCGAGCAGCGACACCAGCCCGCTGACGCCGCCGTCGGGGCCGCGCTGCACCAGGTGCAGCGGGAACACCCCCTCCCCCAGCATGGTCTGGCAGGCGCGCACGGTGTCGTCGACGTCGGCGCGGGAGCGGTCGAGCTGGGTGAGGACGACGGCGCGCGGCAGCCCGACCGCCGCGCACTCCTCCCACAGCTGCACGGTGGCCGCGTCGACCCCGGCGGCCGCCGACACCACGAAGAGCGCGGCGTCGGCGGCGCGCAGCCCGGCCCGCAGCTCGCCCACGAAGTCCGGCGAGCCGGGGGTGTCGAGCAGGGTGATCCGGTGGTCGGCGTGCTCGACGGTGGCGACGCCGAGGCTCACCGAGCGCTGCTGGCGGACCTCGACGTCCTCGCCGTCCAGGCAGGTGGTGCCGTCCTCGACCCGCCCGGCGCGCGGCAGCGCGCCGGTGGCCACCAGCAGCGCCTCGGCCAGCGTGGTCTTGCCCGCCCCGGCGTGCCCGACCAGGGCGACGTTGCGGACCCGCTCGGCGGCTCGCGGCTCCGGCGCCGGGACCGTCTCCTTGGCCATCCCAGGGCCTCAGGCGTTCTCTCGGATGACGCTGGCGGTCCCCGACGGGTAGAAGAGCCCGGTGTGCCCGTCGGGGTCCCACTCGACCCGGTACGGCGGCCCGCCGTCGGGCTCGTGGCACTCGATCACCCGGCCGGTGCGCTCCGGCTCCCCGGTGTGTGTGGAACGGACGACGATCCGGTCTCCGACGTGTGCTTCCACGGCGGCCTCCACGGCGGCTCGGCGAGGGTTGTGGTGTCGCACACACCCTGACCGCGGGGGGCGGGCGGGGGCAAGCCCGCGCGGGCCCGGCCGCGGGACGGCCGCGGCGCGCGCGCTCGCCGGGGCCGTCCGTCGGCTGTCCGCCGCCGCTCGGTCGCCTCAGTCGACGACGTGCGGGCCGTTGTCTCCGTCGCGCAGCGGCAGGCCGATCGCCTTGATCTCCAGGTACTCCTCGAAGCCCCAGTGGCCGTTGCGCCGGCCCAGCCCGCTCTGCTTGTAACCGCCGAGCGGGGTCTTGAGGCCGAAGTAGGAGCCGCCGTTGACGACCATCGTGCCGGCGCGCATCTGCAGCGCGACGGCGAGCGCCCGCTCCTCGTCGGCGCTGGCGACCTCGCCGGACAGGCCGTAGATGGTGTCGTTGGAGATGGCGATGGCCTCCTCCTCGGTGTCGTACGGGGTCACCGTGAGGACGGGGCCGAAGATCTCCTCCTGGCCGATCCGCGACCTCGGGTCCACGTCGGCGAGCAGCGTCGGCTTGGTGAAGTAGCCGGGCAGGTGGTCCGGTGCCTCGCCGCCGGTGACCAGCCGGGCGCCGTCGGCGACCGCCGACCGGACCAGGCCGAGCACCTTCTGCTGCTGGGTGGCGCTGATCTGGGCGCCCTGGATGTTGTTCACGTCCCACGGGTCGCCGTACGGCATCATCTCCATGGCGCCCTTGAGGATCGCGATGCCCTCCTCGTAGCGGGAGCGCGGCAGCAGGATGCGGCTGGCCAGGGTGCAGCTCTGGCCGGAGTTGAAGCAGGCGGTGCCGGCGGCGACGGGCAGCACGGCCATGAGGTCGGCGTCGTCGAGCGCGATCAGGCTGGACTTGCCGCCGAGCTCGAGCATGACCTTCTTCACCGTCGAGGCGCCGGCGGCCAGGATCGAGCGGCCGACCGCTGTGGAGCCGGTGAAGGTGACCATGTCGACGTCCGGGTGCGCGGCCAGGGCGCCGCCCACCTCGTTGGACTCGCCGACGACCACGTTGAAGATGCCCGGCGGGATGTCGGTCTTCTCGGCGACGATGCGGCCGAGCTCGGTGCCCATCCACGGGGTCAGCTGCGCGGGCTTCAGGACGACGGCGTTGCCGGCCATCAGCGGCGGGACGGACTCGGCGACGTTCAGGTACAGCGGCGTGTTCCACGGCGTGATCGCCGCGACGACGCCGATGGGGTCGTACTGCAGGATCCGGCGCGAGCTCATGCCCATCGCCGAGTCGACGCCGAGGTTCTGCAGGTACTCGAACCTGCGCCCGAACTCCGGCCAGTACGCCGACTCCTCGACGGGGTGGGCGATCTGGATGCCGTAGGTGGCGGCCAGCGGCGTGCCGGTCTCGGTGACGACGATCCGGCGCAGCCGCTCCTGCTCCTCCTTCAGCGCCTCGTGCAGCTGCATCAGGCAGTGGTGGCGGAACTCGACGTCGCGCTTCCAGTTGGTCTGCTCGAAGGCCCGCCGGGCGGCCCGGACGGCGCGGTCGACGTCCTCGGGGGTGCCGTCGGTGCACTGGCCGGCGACCTCGCCGAGCGCCGGGTTCTCCACGTCGAAGAAGGCCCCGCCGGCCGCGTGCACCAGCTCCCCGTCGATGAGGATCCGGTCGTCGCCGGCCAGGACCCCGGTCTCGCTCTGCACCGCTGTCATCAAGCTGCTCCCACAGGTCGGAACCCTGCCCGGCCGCGCCGGTGGTCCCGGTCCGCGATCCATCGACAGTTCGGCAAGTCTGTAACAGTCGTCACACGCATGACAAGGGCCGCGGGGGCGGCCGGTCCGGTGCCGCCGCGGCGGGTCGCGCGGCGCACGCGGCGCCGCCGCCGGTCGGTCGGCGCCTTCGGTCAGTCCGCGGCGCCGCCGGAGGGGACGGCGCGGGAGGCGGCGCGGGAGGCGGCCAGCCGCACGCCCTCGACGATGCTCTGGTAGCCGGTGCAGCGGCAGATGTTGCCCGACAGGCACTCCCGGATCCGCTGCGTGCTGGGCTCCGGCTCCTCGGCCAGCAACGCGACGGTGGTCATCACGAACCCGGGCGTGCAGAACCCGCACTGGAACGCGTGGCTGTCCTGGAAGGCCTGCTGCACCGGGTGCAGCTCCTCGCCGTCGGCGAGGCCCTCCACGGTGGTCACCTCGGCGCCGCGCGCCTGGACGGCCAGCATGAGGCAGGACCGGACGGCCGCGCCGTCGACCAGCACGGTGCAGGCGCCGCACACGCCGTGCTCGCAGCCCAGGTGCGTGCCGGTGAGCCCCAGGCCCTCGCGGAGGAAGTCCGCCAGCGTCGTGCGGACGTCGGCGGCGCCGGTCCGCTCCTGCCCGTTGACCCGCAGGGTGATGTCCGTGCGGCTGGCGCTGCTGGTCATGCGGGTGCTCCTGCCCGGTCGGCCGCGGCGGCGAGGGCCCGGCGGACGGTCACCCGGGCGAGGTGGCGGCGGAACTCCCCGCTGCCGTGGACGTCGGAGGCGAGCTCGAGGTCGGCGACGGCGTCCTCGGCGGCGGCGGCGAAGGTCTCCGCCGAGGCGGCGGCCCCGGCCAGGGAGGCCTCCACCGCCGGCAGCCGCAGCGGCACGTCGGCGACCCCGATGAGGCACAGCCGCGCGGAGTCGATCGTCGTCCCGCCGTCGAGCGCGACCATCGCGGCCACCCCGACGAGGGCGAAGTCGCCGTGCCGGCGGGCGACCTCGGTGAACGCCCAGCCGGCGCCCGGCGGGGTGCCGGGGACCCGCACCTCGGCGAGCAGCTCGTCGTCGCCGAGCGCGGTCGTGTAGTGGCCCAGGAAGAACTCGGCGGCGGTCAGCACCCGCTCGCCGCCGTCGCGGGAGCGGAGCACCAGCGAGGCGTCGGTGACCGCGGCGACGGCGGGCAGCTCGGCGGAGGCGTCGGCGTGGGCGATGCTGCCGCCGATGGTGCCGCGGTTGCGGATCGCCTCGTGCCCGATGAGCGGCAGCGCCTCGGCGAGCACGGGCACCCGCTCGGCGACCAGCGCCGAGCGCTCCGCCGTCCGCTCCCGGGTGGTGGCGCCGAACGACAGCCCGCCGTCCGCCTCGGCGATGCCGGCCAGCTCCGCCACCCCGTTGAGGTCGACCAGCACGGCCGGCCGGGCCAGCCGCATCGACAGCATCGGCAGCAGGCTCTGCCCGCCGGCGATCACCTTGGCCTCGTCGCCGTGCTCGGCCAGCAGGTCGAGGACCTCGTCCTCGGTGGCCGGCGCGGCGTACTCGAACGGTGCGGGCTTCATCGGACCGGCACCGCCCCGATCAGCTCCAGGATCCGCGACGGCGGCAGGTGCTGCTCGCGGACCTGCGCCCCGAACGGCGCGAGCGCGTCCTCGATGGCGCTGGTGATCGCGGCGGGCGCGACGATCATGCCGCCCTCCCCCACGCCCCGGAAGTTGACGTCGGGGTCGTTGAGCACCGTCTGCACGTGGTGGACCTCGATGTCGGGCACGAGCGTGGCGGTCGGCATCAGGTAGTCCAGGAAGGAGGCGGCGACGAACTGGCCGTCCTCGTCGTAGGCGGCGTGCTCCAGCAGCACCGCGCCGACCGCCTGGGCGACGCCGCCGCGGATCTGCCCCTCGACGATCGCCGGGTTGACCGGCACGCCGCAGTCCTCGACCACGACGTAGCGCTCGAAGGCCACCAGGCCGGTCTCGACGTCGACCTCGACCACGCAGGCGTGCACGCCGCCGGACCAGCCACCCTCGCCGCCGTCGAACTCCTCGGTGACCCGCAGGTCGGGGTCGGCGCCGGCCGGCAGCCGCTCCGGCTCGGCGGCGACGATCCGGGCGAGCTCGGCCAGCGGCAGCGACACCCCCGGCGTGCCGCGCACCGAGACGGTGCTGTCGACCAGCTCCAGGTCGGCGGCGTCGGCCTCGAGCAGCTCGGCGGCCAGTGCGAGGACCTTCGCCCGCAGCGCCCGGGAGCCGTGCAGCACGCTGCCGTTGGCCATCGTCGCCGCCCGGCTGCCGCCGGTGCCGATCAGCGTGACCGGGGTGATGTCGGTGTCGCCCCAGCGCACCTCGACGTCGGTGAACCGCACCCCCATCTCGTCGGCGGCCACCTGCGCCAGCGTCGTCTGGTGGCCCTGCCCGTGCGGCTGCTGGCGGGTGGTGACGACCACCTTGCCCCGCTCGTCGACGGCCAGGTGGGTCGTCTCGTTGCCGACGATGTCGGGCGCCCGCTCACCGCCGGTCTTCGGCGGCGGGGCGCCCTCGAGGTAGGCGGCCAGGCCCAGGCCGAGGTACCGGCCCTGCTCCCGGGCGGCGCGCTGCCGCTCCCGGAAGGCCGGCACGTCCATCAGCCGGACCGCCTCGGCCAGGCACTCCTGCGTGGTGACGCCGGTGTAGGGGGTGCCGGTCAGCATCGCCAGCGGCGGCTCCCCCCGGACGACGTAGTTGCGGCGGCGGACCTCCGCCGGGTCCAGGCCCAGCTCCCGGGCCACGATGTCCAGCGACCGCTCGCGCAGGAAGTCGCCGGTCGCCCACGGCCCGCGGTAGCTGACGTAGGTGGCCTTGTTGGTGAAGACGCTGCTGGCCTTCGCCGCCAGGCCCTCCAGCCGCAGCGGGCCCTGGAAGAACATGACGGCCGCCATCGCCATGGACGAGCCGGGGAACGGGTCGGCCAGGTAGGCGCCGACGTTGAGGACGAGGTCGAGGCGGGCGCCGAGGATCCGCCCGTCGTCGGTCACGGCGAGCTCGACGTCCGCCTTCTCCTCCCGGGCGTGCCCACCGCTGGACAGGTGCTCGAGCCGGTCCTCCACCCACTTGACCGGGCGGCCGAG
The DNA here is from genome assembly GCF_054050575.1 of Blastococcus sp. SYSU D00868. Taxonomy (NCBI): domain Bacteria; kingdom Bacillati; phylum Actinomycetota; class Actinomycetes; order Geodermatophilales; family Geodermatophilaceae; genus Blastococcus; species Blastococcus sp. SYSU D00868. Next base: position 73,584 of record NZ_JBJGZO010000021.1, on the reverse strand, counting down.
GTCCCTGGCCACCGCAGCGACGGCGACGTCCTCGCGGAACACGCTGTTCTTCAGCCCGAAGCCCCCGCCCACGTCGGCCGCCAGCACCCGGATCTGCTCCATGGGGACGCCGATCTGCGGCGGGAGCAGCAGCCGGAGCATGTGCGGGGACTGGGTGCTGGCGTGCAGGGTCAGCTTCTGCTCGGCGTCGTCCCAGCTGGCGACGATGCCGCGGGTCTCCATCGGGTTCGGGTGGTGCCGGTGCACCGAGACGGTGGTGCGCAGCACCCGGTCGGCGCGGGCGAACGCGCCCTCGACGTCACCGAGGGGCAGCTCCATCGAGAAGGCGAGGTTGGAGCCGACCTCGTCGAACACCGGCGGCTTGGCCGGGTCCAGCGCGTCGGCGTAGCTGACCACGGCCTCCAGCGGCTCGATGTCGACCTCGACGAGCTCGAGGGCGTCCTCGGCGAGGTAGCGGCTCTCGGCCACCACCAGTGCGATCGGGTCGCCGACGTGGCGGACCTTGTCGGTGGCCAGCGCGTGGGCGGCGGGGATCGCCATGCCCGGCATCTGGTCCATGCCGGCGATCGCGCCGGCCCTGCCCGGCTGGGTGAGCCGCTGGATGTCGGCGCCGGTGTAGACGGCGACGACGCCGGGCAGCTGCCGGGCCGCCTCGGCGTCCACCGACAGCAGCCGGCCGTGCGGCGCGTAGCTGCGCAGGAAGGCCGCGTGCAGCATCCCCGGGAGGACGACGTCGTCGAGGTAGCGGCCGCGGCCGGTGAGGATCCGCGGGTCCTCGACCCGGCGCACGCTGGTGCCCACGTTCCGCGCCGCCCCGACCCCGGTCACCGTCACGCGTGCCCCCTGTCGTCGTCGGTGCACCCGGGCCTGCGCCCGGCGCCGTTCGGATGCTGGCGGAGCCGGGCCTGTGTGGCAAGGGTCACGGTAGGGCCGACGGCGGCGCCGGACGCGAGGACGGCGACAGCGGCGCACCGGGCTGCGCAGAATGGGCGGATGGGCCCGGCGACCGCATCCTCGTCGGCCGCACCCGCCGTGGTGCGGCGGACGCGGCTGACCCGGGACCGGCGCGGCGAGCAGCTGCTCGACGTGGCCGAGCGGTTGTTCGCCGAGCGCGGCTTCGAGGGCACGTCGATGGAGGACATCGCCCGCGCCGCCGGCGTCACCCGGCCGGTGGTCTACGCCCACCACCCGACCAAGGAGGCCGTCTTCCTGGCCTGCGTGCGGCGCGCCCGCCGGGAGCTGGAGGACCGCCTCGACGAGCTGGCGCCGGGGAACCGGGAGACCGGCGTGGCCGACGTCATCGAGCGCGGCGGGGCCGCGTTCTTCGAGATCCTGGAGCGCGACCCCCGCCGGTGGGCGGTGCTGTTCACCCCCAGCTCCGCCCTGTCCGGCGAGCTGGGCCGGCAGCTGGACGACCTGCGGGCCGGGACGATCGAGCGGATCGCGGCCGCCGCGCGGCGCGTCGCCCCGGACGCCGACCCCGACCGGCTGAGCGCCTACGCGCACGCGATCAGCGGGGTCGGCGAGCAGCTGGGCCGGTGGTGGATCGGCCGGCCCAGCGTCCCCCGCGAGCAGGTCGTCGGCTACTACCGCGACTTCATCGTGTCGGCCCTGACGCCTCCCCGGCGGTGAGCGCGGCGAGCTCGCGCTGCACCGACTCCTCGTGGCGCCGCTCGTCCTCGCGCGCCCGGCGCGGGCTCCACCGCCCGGCCATGACGAACACGAACGGCAGGAACAGCACCTGGCCGGCGATGCACACCCACCACCATGTCTGCCACTGGCCGGGGTTGTCCTCCGCGGCCCGGGCGACGTCCGGGCCGTTCTCGGCCAGGTAGGTCAGCTGCTCGTCGGTGAAGACGGTCGGGGCCGCCTGCAGCGTCTCGCCGTACTCCGCCGCAGCGGCCAGGGCCTCGGGGTCGGCGGACCCGAGGTCGACCAGCCGCTGCAGCGCCGTGGCGCCGTCGACGCCCAGCCCCGCCTGGATCTGCTGCACGGCCGCGCCGATCGCCGCCCCGTCCCCGGAGTCGGCCTGCAGCGCGGCGAGGGTGTCGGGCTCGATCGCCTGCGCGGTCACCACCTGCTCGGAGACCGCCTCGATCCCGGCGACCTCGTCGGCCGACGCGCCCTGGATGGTGGCGACCTGGCCGAGCAGCTGCCCGAGTGCGTCGGCGTCGGCCGGGTCGGCCTGCACCCGCGCGACCAGCTCCTGGTCGATCCCGGTGATGACGGCGAACTCCTCGGGGTGCTCGGCCTGCATCTCGGTGATCGGCTCGGCGTCGTCGACGAGCACCGAGGTGGCCGGCACGACGAGGGTGAAGACGGCCAGGGAGACGGTGACGACCAGCCGCAGGATCCAGCCCCAGATGGCCAGGCCGGTCGCCGTGGCCGCCGGGTTGTGGCGCTCGACGGTCTCGGTGAAGCTCGCCATCCACGCGACGTAGGCCATGCCGCCGCCGCCGGCGGACAGGATGAAGTAGACGGCGAAGGTGTGGTAGCTGGTGTCCGGGTCGGTCGCGGCCAGGGCGAACAGCACGCCGCCGACCAGGCTGATCAGCGTGCCGACGACCATGAACGGCTTGCGCACCCGGACGCGGTCGCTGAGCACGCCGGTGACGACCAGCGCGATGGCGTTGGTGATCCAGTACCAGTTGGCCAGCGCGTTGGCCCGGGCCTCCGACCAGCCGAAGACGGTGGCGAAGTAGACGACCGTGAAGCCGACGAGGATGTAGTACAGGAGCAGGAAGACGCTGATCGCGAAGGCCGAGCCGATCACGTCGAAGCGCAGCATCTGCCGCCAGTGCCCCTTGAGCGCCTGCTCGGGGTCGATGCCGGCGGCGCGGGCCTCGATCAGCGCCCGGTCGCGCATGCTGACCATCAGCTGGTCGCGCAGCGCCGGCGACAGCTCGCGGAGCCCGAGGAAGGCGATCACGAACACGACCAGCCCGGCGATGCCGCAGACGTAGAACTGGAACCGCCAGTCCGGGTGGGAGTCCAGGGTGTTGCTCGACACCATCGTCACGACGAGGCTGCCCAGCACCGGACCCAGCGTCCAGAAGCCCATCGCCACGCCGCGGCCGACCTGCGGGGAGAAGTCCCGGATCAGCGCCGGGGTGGCCACCAGGACCACGCCCTCGACGAAGCTCAGCAGCGCGAAGAGCACCGTGAACACCGTGGCGTCCGACGCGTGCGGCAGGCCGGCGAGCGTGATCAGGCCGGTGGCCAGCAGGCCGTAGACGACCAGGTTGGCCCGCCCCCAGCGGTCGGCCAGCCCGGCGAACAGCGACGCGAACGCGCCGACCAGGTTGCCGATCACCGACACGAAGACGTAGGCGGTGAAGGAGAAGTCCAGGTCGGCGATGACCTGGGTAGCGACCGAGCCGCCGACGTAGAGCTCGTAGTACAGGACGATCGTGGCCAGCACCGTGATGCCCAGGTACAGCGACCGCGGACCGTCGTCCGGGTAGTGCGGCAGCTGCCGGTTCCACAGACCGCGCCGGGCGGCCGCGGGGGCGGGGTCGTCGTCCCGCCGCGTGGACAGCGTGGTGGAGCTCATGGTCGTCCCCCTCCGGCGGCCGGACGGCCGCGCGCAGGCCCGCCCGGCCGGGCCGGGCGGTGTGGCATCTGCCACACCGCGGGGGACGATAGGGACACTGGCTACGGCGTGTAAAGCAAGCGCGCGGGGGCCGCCCCGGGTCTCCCCGGGACGGCCCCCGCGACGTCGCTGGTGGCCGGTCAGCTGTGCACGTCGCCGACGTCCTCGCCCTCGACCACGCCGGCGATCCAGTCGATGAGCCGGGTGCCGTCCACCTCGACCTCGTAGAGGTCGTCGGTGGCCGTGCTGACGTGCTCGGTGCCCGGGCCGACCCACCAGTCCAGGTCCACCCCGGCGGCCTCGATCTGGGCGTTGTTGGCGTCGATCAGCTCGACGAGCGGGGTGTCGGCGAACCCGATGAGGTCGGCGAAGGCCCGCTGCACCTCGTCGTCGGCCGTGTTGACGGTGGCCAGCGCGACACCCGGCACGTGGTCGCTGGTCTGCACGAACAGGCCGGGCAGCGACCACGCCGTCGGCGGGTCGCCGGCGGTCTCCGGCCACGCCGGCAGCTCGTCGAAGATGCCCCAGAGGCCGCCGATGAGCGTGGTGATGCCCTCGTCGCCGGGGTAGGCCGCCGACGCGTCCGCGAGCACCGTGATGTCGGCGTCGGGCAGCAGGTCGTGGGCGAGCCCGCCGTACAGCGGCGCCCCGGCCGAGCCGGCGCTCTGGCCGACGACGACGACCTGCTCGGCGTCGGGGAACTCCTGCGCGAGGGTCTCCAGCGCCGTGCCGGCGTTGGTGCGACCCACGTGCTGCACGACGACGCCGTTGCCGTAGTCGTGGGTGGCGCTGCCCAGGTGCAGGTCGCCGGTGCAGTAGGGGACGTAGACGACGCTGGCGCCGGCGAGCGGGTTCTCCGGGTTGGTGAGGTCGAGGATGCCCTCGTCGGCCGGGTTGTCGCTGCTGCCCGGCTGGTCGGGCAGGCCGTCGGCGAGGTTGGGCTTGAACGTCGCGGACTCGCCCGGCGCGCAGGTCTCTGCGCTGAAGCAGGCGCCGCCGCCCTCGAGGAAGAAGACGACCCGGCTGGGGTCCTCGCCGCGGTGGACCCAGTAGTGGAACTCCGACGCGTCGCTGCACTGGCACTCGGCGGGCGCGGTCACCTTCTCCCAGGTCATCTCCTCGGCGGCGCCCGCGGCGCTGCTCCCGGGGGCCGAGGTGGCCGCGCCGCCGTCGCCGGAGCCGGAGGTGGAGTCGTCGTCGGAGCAGGCCGCCAGCCCGGACAGGGCGAGGACGGCGGCGAGTGGTGGCAGCAGGCGGCGGAACATGGCCGGATGCTAACCGTCCGTGTTCTGCGTCACGTCGGCGCGCCAGGGGCGCGCCGCAGGTCAGGCGTCCGCGGCCGCCCGGTCAGGGCCAGCCGGTCGACAGCCGCACGCTGACCCGGCCCCCGCCCCGGCGGATCACCACGTGGTCGCACAGCTGCCGCGCCAGCCAGAGGCCCATGCCCCCGTGGGAGAGGTCCTCACCGTGGGCCGGGCCGTAACCGGCGAAGGGGTCGTCGAGGCCCGTGCCGGAGTCGGTGATGGTGCACACCAGCCGGCCCGGGGCGGTCCACAGGCGCAGCCCGGCCGGCGGCGTGCCGTGCCGGACGGCGTTGGAGGTGATCTCGTCGACGGCCATGAGGTAGTCCTCGAGCAGGTCCCGGGGCCCGTCGACCCTCTCCAGCAGGGTGCGGACGGCGTGCCGCAGGCCGGCGTAGTCGGTGATCGGGCCGGCCTCCAGCGCCGGGGGCGTGGACTCCAGCGGCTCGTCGGGCACCGGCAGCGCGCGCAGGTACCGGGCCGGGTCGACGAAGCCGGGGTTGGGCACCCGCCCCTCCGCGGTGACCAGGTGCGGGTGGGTGTCGCGGACGCAGGCCAGCAGCGGCTCGGGCAGCGCGGCGTCGAACGCGCACAGCCCCCACAGCGGGTGCCCGGCGAGGGCCACGTTGACCACCGCCTCGTAGGCCTGCCAGTCCCGCCGGTCCTCGGCCGTCGTGCCGAAGTCGGGCTCGCCCACCACGCGCACGAGCCGGCCCGGCGCGGCGTGCTCGGCGGCGAACCGGCGGAAGGCGGTGAGGGCCGTCGGGGTGCGCGCCCGGTAGAGGGTGCGCCGGTCGAGCACGAGCACCCGCGGGTCGCCGCCCACCGCGTCCGCCAGCGGCCCGGCGGCTCCCGGGCCGACCGCGACGACGGCGGCGTCCCCGGCGGCCAGGCCGTCGAGCAGCCAGGGGGCGGCGGTCGCGGCGAGCGCGTCGGCGTCCGCGTAGAGCAGGGCGTCGTGCCGGAGGGCCGGAGCCGCGGCCGGCCGATCGTCGCCGCGCGGGTCCCGCTCCTCGCCGTGCACGTCTCGCCCCCGTGTACCGGCCCGCCTGCTGGAGCCGGAGTCGTCTCGGTACCGCCGACTCCTGTGTACCCCAGGAACGGGCACCGGGGCACCCGCGCCCGCGCGGCCCCGGGCCCACGGGTCAGGTCCGGGACTCCCCCGGCTCGACGGCGGCGACCCGCGGGACCGCCTCGGCCAGGTAGCCGCGGATCCGGCCGGCCAGCCACCGGTGCCGCGCGGCCCGCCGTCGCAGGCGCGCGGCTCCCGGCTCCGCGGCGGCCGCCGCGCGCCGGTCCAGCGCGGCGGCGGTCTCCTCGTGCACGAGCAGCTCGCGGTGCAGGTAGGCCAGCTCGGGGTCGTCGAGCAGCGGGTGGCGGGCCCGGGACGGTCCGGGCAGCCCGACGGTCACGCCCGGGATCGTGGCGCGCCGCCGGCCGGCGCGCCATTCGATCATGCCCCGCCGGGCGGGGAGGCACGGACCGCCACCCGGGCCGGCGCGCCCGGGCGCCCTCCCGGGTGCGAGAGTGTGCGCGTGCGTGCGGCGGACCAGGGAGGAGCGGACGCCGAGGACTCCCGGAGCACGCCACCCGCGGACGGCGCCGGACGACTGGTCGGCGATCCCGCGGTGGTCCGCCGGTCGTTCGACCAGCTCCCGTTGATCCTCGCCGTCTACGCCGGCCCCCAGCACACCGTGGTGGCGGCCAACGCGGCGATGCGGTCCTTCTTCGGCCGCGACGACCTGGTGGGCCTGCCCATCCGCACCGCGCTCCCCGAGCTCGCCGGCCAGCACGTCTTCGAGCTGCTCGACGAGGTGCTGGCCACGGGGCGCCCCCGGGTCGCCCGGGAGTGGCGCCTGCAGGTCGACCTCGGCGGGACCGGTGAGCTGCAGGAGGTCCACCTGGACTTCCACATGGCGCCCACCCGCGCCGCCGACGGGCGGGTGGACGGCGTGGCCACCTACGCCTACGACGTCACCGAGGCCGTCCGCGCCCGCCGGGCCGCCCAGGAGCAGGCCGCCGACGCCGAACGCCGGGCGCGCGACGCCCGCGACGTGGTCACCGCGCTGCAGGAGGCGCTGCTGCCCACGGACCTGCCGGTGCTGCCCGGCGCCCGGATCGCCGCCCGCTACCTGGTCGCCGACCGCGACCAGGTCGCCGGCGGGGACTGGTTCGACGCGATCCCGCTGTCCGACGGCACCGTCGCGCTGGTCGTCGGGGACGTGGTGGGCCACGGCGTGGCCGCGTCCGCGGCGATGGGCCAGCTGCGCGCCGTGCTCGCCGACGCGCTCGTCACCGGCGCCGGACCGGCCGTGGCCCTGGCCCGGGCGGACGCCTTCGCCGCCCGCGCCCGGCGACTGCGCGCGACCACGGTCGCCCTCGTCGTGCTCGACCCGGCGACCGGCGCCCTGACCTACGCGTGCTGCGGCCAGCCCCCGCCGCTGGTGGTCTCCCCCGACGGGACGACGCGCCTGCTGGGCGACCCCGGCGGCGAGCCGCTGGGCACCGGGGAGCCCGGGACCGCGCCGCCCCTGTCGGCCGACGCGCTGGCGCCCGGCGAGCTGGTGCTGCTCTACAGCGACGGGCTGGTCGAGCGGCCCAACCGCAGCATCGCCGACGGCATGGCGGAGCTGGCGAAGGTCGCCGCCGACGCCGCGACCGGCCAGGCCCCGCTGGGCGCGGGGGCCACCCCCGCCGAGCGGGTCTGCCGGCTCACCGTCGAGCTGCTCACCCGGACCGGGTACGACGACGACGTCACCGCCCTCGCCGCCCTCCGCCTGCCGGAGCCGGTCGCGCCCCTGCGTGTGGAGACGACGACGGGCCGCGAGGGCATCCGCGGGCTGCGCCGCACCGTCGACGCGTGGCTGGACGGCGTCGACCCCGCGGCCGAGGACCGGGACGCCGTCGAGCTCGCGGTGTGGGAGGCCGTCGCCAACGCCGTCGACCACGCCTACCCGCCGGGCAGCTCCGGCCCGGTCCGGGTCGACGCGACGCTGCGGCCCGACGGCGTGCTGGAGTGCCACGTCAGCGACGAGGGCTCCTGGCGGGAACCCGACCCGGGCGCCACCCACCGCGGCCGCGGGCTGCTCATGGCGCAGCGGCTGACCGACTCCCTGCACGTGCGGCGCGGCGTCCCCGCGGAGGCCGTCGACGGCGGGGGCACGGTCGTGACCCTGCGGCACGAGCTGCACCGGCCGGCGATGCTCGGCTCGGGGGTCGGCCGCGATGCGCGGCCCGCGCCCCGGCCGGCGTTCGCCGTCGACGCCGAGCTCGGCCGGGTGCGGGTGGCCGGCCCGGTGGACGTCGTCTCCGTCGAGGCCCTCGCCCGCGAGCTGGCCGCGGCCTCCCGCGGCGGGGTCGTGCCGCTGACGGTCGACCTGACCTCGGTGACGCTGCTGGCCAGCGCGGGCGTGCAGGTGCTGCACCGGATGCGCGACCAGCTCGCCGGCCACGGCGCCGGGCTGACCCTCGTCGCGCCGGCCGGCAGCGCCGCCCGCGCCGTCCTGGACCTCGTGCACCTGCCGGTGACCGGCTGACCCTCCTCGCGCCGGTGTCCGTCACGGAGAACCATCCGGTCGGCCACGCTGCGTGCCGACCCGCGACGCGCCGACCAGGGACTTTCGTCCCTGGAACGACTCCAGCTATGGCGCAACGGACCTGATCCGTGCCATAAGTGGTGCGTGCCGGACACACGGGGTGGAGCCGGCAACGGCTCGGAGGTCTCCTTGAGCGTCGCGCAGAGCGCCGTACTGTCCCGGCAGACCCGGTCCGTCCTCGTGGTGGACGACCACACGACCTTCGCCGAACTGCTCGCCGGCGCCCTCGAGGCGTCGGGCATGCGGCCGATCGGCATCGCCTCGTCGGCGGCGCAGGCCATCGCCATCGCGGCGAGCGAGCAGCCCGACGTCGTCGTCATGGACATCGAGATGCCGCAGCAGGACGGGCTGGCCGCCACCCGGCGCATCCGGGAGGTGACCCCGGACGCCGTCATCGCCGTCGTGACCGCCCACCGCGACCCCGACTGGGTGGTGCGCGCGGCGCAGGCGGGCGCGTCGGCGTTCATCCCCAAGGACGGGTCGCTGACGGAGATGATCGACATCCTGGCGCGGGTCCAGCCCGGCCAGATGCTGGTCGCCCCGTCGACCTTCGCCTCGGGCACGGCCGCCGCCCGGCCGCGCAGCGCCCCGCTCCCCCAGCTGACCCGCCGGGAGCAGGAGGTGCTCGACTGCCTCGGCCGCGGGATGCAGGTCAAGGCCATCGCCCGGGTCCTCGGCATCACGCTGGAGACCTGCCGCGGGTACGTGAAGGCCCTGCACGCCAAGCTCGGTGTGCGCTCGCAGCTCGAGGCGGTGGTGAAGGCCCAGGAGCTGGGGCTGCTGAGCCCGAGTGCCCGCTGAGGACCTGCTCGCGCCGGGCCGGCCCCGGCAGTCGCGGAGGGCGTCGCTCGGCGGTCCGTTCACGGCCTTCGTCGTCTCGGCGCTGCTCGTCCTCGCGGCGGTGGCGACCGCCGCCGTCCTGATCAGCGCGCACATCGCGCGCTCCACCGCCGTCGCCGAGGCCGAGCGGATCGCCGTCCGGCTGGCCGACCTGCTGGTCGCGCCGCTGCTGCGCGACGCCCTGGCCGGTGACGAGACGAAGTGGGCCGAGCTTGAGCGCGACCTCGACCGGCGGATGAGCGACGGGTCGGTGGTCTCGGTGCTCGTCTGGAGCGACGAGGGCGAGGTCGTCTGGTCGACCATCGACGAGCTCGTGGGCCAGCGGCCCGGCGTGGGCGAGGACCTGGCGGCCGCGCTCGCCGGCGACGTCGTGGCGCACGTCGACGACTCGCCCGAGACGGCGTACGAGGGGATCACCGGGCCGCTGCTGGAGGTCTACGCCCCGGTCGACGTCCCCGAGCGGATGGTGGTCGAGACCTACCTGCCCACCGACGGCATCGAGCGGCAGACGTCCCTGCTGCGCGGCGAGATCGTGCCGGTGGCCGTGGGCGCGCTCGTGGTGCTGCAGCTGGTGCAGCTGCCGATCGCGGCCTCCATGGCCCGGCGGGCGCGCCGGCACGAGGAGGAGCGCCTGGAGCTGATGGCCCGCACGCTGAAGGCCTCTGACCGCGAGCGGCGCGCGATCGCCGGCGACGTGCACGACGGGCCGGTGCAGGACCTCGCCGGGGTGAGCTACGCCCTGGCCGGGCTGCGGTCCGTCGTGCCCGAGGAGCGGCAGAAGACCGTGGACCGGCTGACCACGACGATCCGGCACGCGGTCGCGTCGCTGCGCCGGCTGATGGTCGACATCTACCCGCCCGACCTGAGCGGGCCCGGCCTGGCCGCCGCTCTCGACGACCTCGCCGTCCGCCTGCGCGAGCGCGGCACCGAGGTGACCGTCGACGCCGAGGCGCTTCCGGGGCTGCGCCCGGAGTACGCCGCCGTCCTCTACCGGACGGCGAAGGAGGCCCTCACCAACGTGGCCCGGCACGCCGAGGCCTCGCACGTCTGGGTCCGGCTGTCGCGGACCGACAACGGGCACGGCGACGCGGCCCTGCTGACCGTCGCCGACGACGGGGTCGGGCTGCGCGCTCCCGAGGACGCCGAGCCGGACGGCGGGAGCGCGGACGGCGACGGGCACTTCGGGCTGCGGCTGGTGCGCGAGCGGCTGGCCGACCTCGACGGCGAGGTGCAGGTCGAGCCCCGCGCCGGCGGCGGGACGGTGCTGACCGCCGTCCTCCCGCTGCCCACCGGCGACTAGGCCGGCACCGCCGCTCCCCTGCTTTTGGGGTCCTCCGGGCCCCCCCGGCGGGAGCTCTCCCGGCGCGGGCCGCCGGGCACCCTCTCCGGTGACGGCTTTCCGACATCGGGGGAACCACCATGCACACCGATCCCGCTGCTCCCGCCCCGGGGACGACGCCGCCGGCCGCCGAGGCCGCTCCGTGGCGGCCCTCGCCGCGACCGCGCCGACCTTCGCCCGACGCCGCGGGGACCGACGCCGCCCCCGAGCCACGCCGGGCACCGGCGCGGCGGCCCACCCGTCGGGCGGCCGAGCGGACGGCCCGGCAGGAGGCGCGTCGGGAGGCACGTCGCACGGCGCGGCACGCCGCCGGCACCGCCCCGGCCGCGTCCCGCGCCCGCGCCGCCTGCGCGCCGGCCACCGTCGGGGCCGGCGCCGCCACCCTCGGCATCGCGGCCGCGCTCGCGGCCGTCGGCACGATCGGCGCCCCGGCGGCGCTCCCGGAGTTCGTCGCGCTCAGCGGGGCCGTCGACGGCTGGTCCGACTCGTCCGGCGCCGGGTCCGCGGCCGGGGAGGAGGGGCTGCGCGGCGGGCCGCTGGCGGTCCCGTGGATCGGTGCCCTGCTGCCCGGCCTCGACCCGATGGCGGTGCCGACCGCGAACGCGGCCGCCACGTCGTGGGCGGTCGACGCGACGGCGCCCGCCGGGCCGACCGCGGTCTGGCTGCCCGTCCCCGGCAGCGCGGTGCCGGTGAGCCCGGTGCCCGTGCCCCCGCCGCCCACCGGCATCGCGCCCACGGTCCTCCCGCCGGGCTCGCCCGTGCCGACCGCACCCGCGCCGCTCCCCCTGCCCTCCGACCCCGCGCTCGCGAGCCAGGTGCCGACGGGCACCGCCCCGACGCCGACGGCGCCCGCGCCGACCAGCCCGGTGCCCACGGCGCCCGCACCCACCACCCCGGTGCCCACGGCGCCGGCGACACCCGTCCCGACGACTCCCGCGCCGACGACCCCGGTCCCGACGACCCCCGAGCCCACGACGCCGGTGCCGGCGCCGACCACCCCGCCGCCTCCGGCGGAGCCGACGCCCGAGGCGCCCCCGCCCCCGACCACGACCCCGGAGGCCCCGCCGACGGTCGACCCGACGCCGGTCCCCCAGGCCCCGCCGGCCGAGACGACGACCGCGGCGCCGGTCGAGCCGAGCGCCGACCCGGCCGCCACCACCGCGCCGCTGCCCGACCCGACGGACCCCGCCACGGTCCCGCCGGCAGGCTGACCGGCCGCCGCCCGCCCGCACCGCACGCCGCCGCCCCGATCCCCGGACCGTCCGGGGAGCGGGGCGGCGGCGTGTGCGGGTGCGCGGCGCCGGCGGCGGTGGGCTCAGAGCAGGCAGGGGCAGCAGGTGCAGCCGGCACTGACCGCGCGGATGCAGCTGAGCAGGTCCTCGGGCGGCGCGTCCTTCGACACGAGGGCGTGCGCGCCGGCGTCGGTCGCCCGCTGCACCGCGGCCGGCCCGTCGGCGGTGAGCACGACCACCCGGGGCTCGGGGTCCTCGGTGCGCAGGACGCGGGTGGCCTCCACGCCGTCCATCACGGGCATCGAGAGGTCCATGAGGACGACGTCGGGCCGCAGCAGCTGGGCGGCGCGCAGCACCTGGGAGCCGTCCTCGCACTCCCCGACGACGTCGATGTCCTCCTCGTAGGAGAGCCACTCGGTCAGCATCTCGCGGAACCCGGCGTGGTCGTCCACCACGAGCACGCGGATCGGCGTCGCGGCCGCGTGGTCCCCGCACCGTTCGCACTCGTCGGCGGACCCGGTCACCGTGCTCCTCCCCCGGACGAGCGGGGGCGAGGCGATCGCTTGCTCACGCGCCCTCCTGTCGACTCCCCCGCTGGGTCAGCTGCCCGACGGACGGACAGGGGCCGGCTCCTGCTCCTCCACCATGCGCCTGCCGGGGCGCCTCCGGGCACCCCAAGGCTGGGGACTCTCGCACGGTCATCTCGTGGGGGTGCATTCGGGGTCCCCGGCGGTGGAGGGGTCGGGTGCGACGTCCGGTCAGGACTCGCAGGTGAAGACGTCGCTGAGGCCGGAGACCTCGAGCACGCGGGCGAAGCGCTCGGTCGTCCCGCGGATGAGCGCGGGCTGCCCCTGCCCCGCGCGCGCCTGGGCCCACCGCACCAGCAGGGACAGGCCGTGGGAGTCGATGTAGCCGAGCTCGCCGACGTCGACGGCCACCACGGTCTGGGCGGCGAACTGCCGCGCGCCCCCGAACTGGTCGAGCAGGGCGACGTCGACGTCCCCGTGGAAGTGCGCCACCGGGCCCTCATCGGTGGCCACGATGGAGATCGAGCCGCTCGGCCCCAGATCCGCGTCCGCTCCCCAGCCGGGTTGCACGCCGCAACTCTGCCCAGCGCCGCGCGCCCGCACAAGGCGTTGGGCCGCCGTGTCCGCGGTGCGTGCGGGCTGCGGCGCGCGTCGGCGCCCGCGCGGGGGTCGGCGCCGGCCCCTGGGTGCCGGCACCGCCCGTTCCCACGGGCTCAGTCGTCCGAGCCGTGGCCGCCGGAGTCATCGCCCGGCTCCCCACCGCGTCCGCCGGAGTCGTCCCCGGAGTCGTCAGCGTCGTCAGCGTCGTCGGAGTCGTCCGAGTCGCCGCCGTGGCCGCCGGAGTCGTCCCCCGGCTCGACGCCGCTGCCGTGGTCGTCGCCCGGCGGGTCGTCGGAGCCGTGCCCGCCGCCCGTGGACGACGGCGCGGCCGGCGCCGGCGTGGACGACGAGGAGGAGGTCGAGGACCCGCCGCGGCCGCTGTTGTCGTCGGCCCGCGGGCCCTCCTGCACGAACACCGGGCTGCCGTCGGCGCCGCACGTCACGTGCACCTCGAGCTTCTGCGTCGCGCTCTCGAACTCGATCTCGCCCGGCTCCTGGGAGTCGTCGTTCCACCAGCCCGTCGCCGGCACGCCGGCCAGCCTCGGGGTGCCGTCGGAGCAGTCGGCGAAGACGGTGCCGGCGACGGTGACGTACTCGTCGGTCGCGGGACCCGCGGTGGGAGGCGCCGCCGGAGGGGCTGTTCCGGTCGCGGTGGCGGTGGGGGCTCCGGTGGATGCCGCGGCCGGGACCGTGCCCGGTGACGCGGACGCGTCCACGAGGGACACCGCCAGGAACCCGAGGCCGACGGCCGCCGCGGCCGAGGTGGTCCAGGCGGCGCCGAGGAGGAGTGGTCGTCTCATGGGGCAGACCCTCCGGCTCCGACGGTTAAGACCACCCCAAGACGGGGTCAAACGAGTGCAGTGCACCACGTTCCGCCCCCGGGGGACGCTAGCGTTCCGCGCCGTGGCCCAGCTCCTGGTCGTCGAGGACGACGAGCGCATCCGCACGGCGCTCGTCCGCGCCCTGCGCGAGCGGGGGCACGTCGTCACCACCGCCGCCACCGGGATGGAGGGCCTGCGGGTGGCCGTCGAGGCGCGCCCGGACCTGGTGGTCCTCGACCTCGGGTTGCCCGACGTCGACGGCGGGGAGGTGCTGCGGATGCTGCGCGCGGTGTCCACCGTCCCGGTCGTGGTCGCCACGGCCCGGGACGACGACGACGCGGTCGTGGCGGCCCTGGACGCCGGCGCCGACGACTACGTCCGCAAGCCGTTCCGCGCCGACCACCTCGAGGCGCGGGTGCGCGCCGTGCTGCGCCGCGCCGGCGGCGGCGCCGGGCCGGTGCCGGACACGCTGACCGTCGGGCCGCTGACCGTCGACGTGGGACGGCGACGGGTCACGCTCGACGGGCGCGCGGTCGAGCTGACCCCGAAGGAGTTCGAGCTGCTCGCGCACCTGGCCGCCCGCGCCGGCACGGTGGTGTCCAAGCGCGAGCTGCTGGCCGAGGTCTGGCAGCTCCCCTACGGCGGGCCGGACAAGACCGTCGACGTCCACCTCTCCTGGCTGCGGCGCAAGCTCGGGGAGAGCGGGGACGCCCCGCGGCTGCTGCAGACCGTGCGCGGGGTCGGGGTGCGCCTGGTCGACCCCGCGGACGAGCTGGCGCCGTGAGGCGGCAGATCACCCTGCTGGTCGCCGCGACGACGTCGGTCGTCCTGCTGGCCTTCCTGCTCCCCGCCGCCTCGCTCGTCGCCCGGGTCGCCGAGGCCCGCGCGCTGGACGCCGCCCGCGCGCAGGTGCAGTTCCTGGCCGCCCCGGTGGGGCTGGCGGCCGGCCCGGACCAGGTGCAGACCGCCCTGCTGGGCACCACCGGCGACCTGGACGTCGCGGTCCGCTGGACCGACGGCACGTGGCTGGGCCGGCACCGCGACGGCGGCCCGGCCGACCCGACGACCGCCGCCGTGCTGGAGGAGGACGACGGCGCCCGGGTGCTGCAGCCGGTCCAGCGGGTCGACGGGCCGGCGGTGGTCGAGGTGTTCGTCCCCACCGGGCAGCTGCGCGCCGGCGTGACCCGCGCCTGGCTGGTGCTGGCCGGCCTGGGCGTCGTCCTGCTGGCGCTGTCCCTGCTCGTCGCCGACCGGCTGGCGCGCTCGCTGACGCGGCCGGTCACCGACCTGGCCGACACCGCCCGCCGGCTGTCGGCCGGCGACCTGGCCGCGCGGACGACGCCGGCCGGGCCGCCCGAGGTGCGCGACGTCGGCGCCGCGGTCGACCAGCTGGCCGGCCGGATCGGCGAGCTGCTCACCGCCGAGCGGGAGGCCGCCGCCGACCTCGCGCACCGGCTGCGGACCCCGCTGACCGCCCTGCAGCTGGACGCCGAGGCCCTCCCCCCGGGCAGCCGGGAACGGGTGCTGGACGGCGTGGACGCGGTCGGCCGAGCGGTCGACCAGGTGATCCGCGACGCGCGGCGGCCGGTCCGCGAGGGGCTGGCCGCCGCCTGCGACGCGGCCGCGGTCACCCGCGACCGCGGCCACTTCTGGTCGGCGCTGGCCGCCGACGAGGGCCGGCCGCTGCGGGTGGACGCCCCCGACGGACCGGTGCCGGTCCGGGTGCCGGCCGACGACCTGTCCGCCGCCCTGGACGCCCTGCTGGGCAACGTGTTCGCGCACACGCCCGACCGCACGCCGCTGCAGCTCTCGGTCCGCCCGCGCGACGGCGGCGGCGCGCTGGTGACCGTGCGCGACGCGGGGCCGGGCATGCCGGCGTCCGCGGTGGTGCGCGGGGCCAGCGGCGGCGGCTCCACCGGGCTGGGGCTGGACATCGCCCGCCGCACCGCCGAGGCGTCCGGCGGCGGCCTGCGCCTGGACTCGTCCCCGGCCGGGACGGCGGTCACCCTCGAGCTGGGCCCCCCGGCCGGCCCCTGACCCGGCCGGCGCCCGGCCCGGCCGGGCGCGCCGGCCCGGCCGGGTGGGTCCTCAGCCGCGCCGGCGCGCCGCCAGGCCCAGCCCGACGCCGGCGACGCCCGCGACCAGGCCGGCGATGCCGACGACGAGGGCGGTGGTGGCCAGCCCGGAGCCGTCGGAGTCGTCGTCGGCGGCGGTCGCGTCGGACCCCGCCGCGGCCTCGGACACCGTCGGGCTCGCGGCGTCGCCCCCGGCGCCCCCGTCGTCCCCGGCGGCGCCGGTCAGGGACAGCACCGGCGCGGGGCTCTCCGGCTCCTCCTCGCCGTCGACGGTCGGCTCGATCCAGGCCGACTCCTGCCCGTCGTCGTAGGTCTGGATGGTCGGGAAGGTCATCTGGTCGACCTCGGGGATGGGCCCGGCGCTGATCGAGAAGGTCTGGTACTCCCCCGGCCCGATGCCGCCGCCGGGGTCGGCGGTCCAGGTGATCTCCGTGACCCCCTCGGTGACCTCGGTGCCGTGCACCTCGACCGGCGGGTCGATCGGGCCGGTGGTGGTCGTCGCCGTCCAGCCCGGCACCGGCTTGACGCTGACCGACGCCAGCGGGGTGTCGGACGGGATCGACACGCGCAGGGTGACCGTCGAGGCGGTGTCGCTCTCGTTGGGCACGCGGAAGGTGAGCTCGCCGAAACCGCCGGGCGCCGCGTCGGCGGAGGACACCCGGACGTGGGCCGAGGCGGTGCCCACGCCGGCGGCGAGGACCGCGACGGTCGCGACCGAGGCCGCTGCCAGGGCGCGGAGGGGACGGACGGGCACGGGGAACTCCTTCGTCGGCCGCCGGCCGGCCGGGTGCCGGGCGCGTGCGGTGCTGCAGTAGTCGTCCCGGCTCGCTCCGCAGTTCCCGGCCCGCCCCGCGGTCCCCGGCAGCGTCGGCGTCGCGGCGGCGTCAGCGCGCCCAGCGGATCCCGAGCAGCACGGTGTCGTCCTGACCGCCGGCGGCGCCGAGGTCGCGCATCAGGCCGTCGAGTGCCTGCGGGAGCGGCTCCCCATCCCGCCCGGCGGCGGCGTCGCGCAGCCGCTGCAGTCCGGTGTCGAGGTCCTCCCCGCGCCGCTCGACCAGCCCGTCGGTGAACACCAGCAGCGTGCCGGCGGCCGGGACGTCGAGCACCGCGGCCGCCGCCGGGTCCGGGTCCTCCAGCCCGATCGGCCGCGCGATCCGCACCGGCAGCGACCGGGCGGAGCCGCCGGCCACCAGCACGGGCGGGAAGTGCCCGGCGCAGGCCAGGCGCACCCGGCGGGCGGCCGCATCGAGGTCGCCGATCAGCACCGTGGCGAAGCTGTGGTCGGCGCCGACGTCGAGCAGCCGGCGCAGCTTGCCCAGCACGACGTCGATGTCGTCGCCCTGCGCGAGGTAGGCGCGGACGGCGAACCGCAGCTCGGCCATCGTGGTGGCCGCCCGCAGCCCCCGCCCGGAGATGTCACCGACGACGAACACGCAGCGACCGGCCCCGCAGTCGACGACGTCGTACCAGTCGCCGCCCACGTCGAGGTCGTCCACGCCGGCGACGTAGCGGGCGGCCACCTCCAGCCCCTCGACGGCGGGGTCCCCGGGCAGCAGCGCGTGCTGCAGGGTGCCGGCGATGCCCCGCTGCTGCCGGTAGAGCCGCTCGTTCTCCGCGGCCAGCCGCTCGGCCTCGGCCCGCCGCCGGCCGATCGTGGCGGCGGTGGCGGCCGCGGCGGCGGCGAGCGCCACCCCGACGCCCAGGACGATCCACGGCAGCGCCGCCGACAGGGTCCCGGTGAGGTCGTCGGTGGCGGCGCCGACGACGGTGATCGAGGTGTCGCCGAAGGGCACCGACGTCCGCGCGGTGTCCCCGGGGACCGGCACCGGCCCGGTGCTGTACAGCAGGTCCCCGGTGTCCGTGCCGTCCCCGAGGTAGACGCCGAAGTCCAGGCCGCCGAAGGCCTCGTCCTCCGGCTGGTCCTGGATGCGGCGGTCCGGGGGCAGCGGGGTCTCCGCGTAGACGACGAGCCCCGCGGCGTCCGGGGGCGGGCGCAGGGCGTAGCCCACGCTCCCGGGGAACTCCCCCCGGATGCCGGCCACCGCCAGCTCCCCGTCGGCGGGCACGCCGGTCAGGAAGCCGGCGAAGCCGTCGTCGTCCGGGCCCGCCTGCCCCGGGCCCTCCGCCGCCACCTGCTCCACCCGGCCGTCGTCGGCGAGCCGCCACAGCGACAGCGACAGTCCCGGGGTGGCCGCCGCGCGCGCCTCGGCGAAGACCGAGAACGGCACCGGGTTCCCGCCGGTGGCGGTGGCCACCTGGGCGGCGTCGGCCAGCTGGGCGGTCAGCGCGTCGACCCCCGCGGTCAGCACCGTGCCGGCCTGCTCGACCTGCCGCTGGAGCAGGTCCTCCTCGGCGCGCATGTGCACCTGGGCGGCGAGCAGTGCCAGGACCGCCGTGACCGCCAGGATCACGGCGGCCACGGACGCGGCGACCCTGCTCGACGTGCGGCTCATGGTGATCGGAACCGTACCGGTGCGCGGACCCGCCGAACGCGCGATCAGACGGTGTCCAGGAGGCGCCGCAGGGGCGGCGGCAGCGCCGGCGGGTCGAGCCGCTCGACCAGTGCCCGCGCGTAGCGGGCCTTGCGCCCGCTCGTGGTGCCAAGGAAGCGGTGCAGCAGCACCGCCGGCGGGCGGTCGCGCTGCGCCGGCTGGCGGCGCAGCGTCGCCAGCGCCCGCTGCTCGGAGTGCTCGGCGACGACGGCCTCCACCCCGGGGACGCCCACGGCCCTGATGAGCTCGTCCTCCAGGTCGGCCACGCAGGCGAAGAAGCCCGCCGCCGCGAGCTCCGCGCGGCCGGGCACCCCCAGCGCGCGCCGGAAGAAGCCCTCCTCCGCGACGTCGTACAGGCCCCGCACCGCGATCCCGGGCGTGGCGTCGCGGACCGCCACCAGGCAGCGCCGGACGCCGGCCGCCCCGCCCATCGCGACGACCTCGACCCCCTCGGCGGCCAGGTCGCGGCCGCGTCCGCGCGCGGCCGCGAGCACCGCCTCGCGGTCGCTGACCCCCTCCACGAGCACCACCGCCCGCCGGTCCGGGACGGGCCGCCCGGCCGCGGCGCCGGGGCGGCCCGGCACCGACGGCGGCGGCGTCGCGGCGCTGGTCACCCGCCCACCGTCCCAGTCGGGACGACCGCGGTGCCATCCCTGGCGTAAGTCCCTTTCGACACGCCCGCGTCCTTCCCTACTGTCCGCCGGGCAGCCCGCCGCCGTCGCACCCCAGGAGTCACCGTGATCCCCTCCCCGCGCACCGACCAGGCGCCCCTGTTCCCGGCGGCCCGCGGCCGCTCGCTGACCAAGGTCTACGGCGAGGGCGACACCCGCGTCGTGGCCCTGGACCACATCGACGTCGACTTCGACCGGGGCCGCTTCACGGCGATCATGGGCCCGTCGGGGTCGGGCAAGTCGACGCTGATGCACTGCATGGCGGGGCTGGACTCGGTGACCGAGGGCCAGGCCTTCATCGGCGAGACCGACCTGAGCACGCTGAACGACAAGGACCTCACCGCGCTGCGGCGCGACCAGGTGGGCTTCGTCTTCCAGGCGTTCAACCTGCTCCCCACGCTGACCGCGCTGGAGAACATCACGCTGCCGATGGACATCGCCGGCCGCCGGCCCGACCGCGAGTGGCTGGACCTCGTCGTCGACACCGTCGGCCTGCGGCCGCGGCTGGCCCACCGGCCGAACGAGCTCTCCGGCGGCCAGCAGCAGCGGGTGGCCTGCGCCCGCGCGCTCGCCGGCCGGCCGGCGATCGTCTTCGCCGACGAGCCCACCGGCAACCTGGACTCCCGCGCCGGCGCGGACATCCTGGACTTCCTCCGCCGCTCGGTGCACGAGATGGGCCAGACCATCGTGATGGTCACCCACGACCCGATGGCGGCCAGCTACGCCGACCGGGTGCTGTTCCTGGCGGACGGGCGGCTGGTCGACGAGATGCTCGAGCCGACCGCCGACCGGGTCCTGGAGCGGATGAAGGCCTTCGAGCCGGAGACCTCGACCGCCCCGCCCGCCGAGCAGACCGCCGACCAGGCCGCGGCGGGGACGCACTGACATGTGGCGCACCACCTGGCGCAACCTGCTGGCGCACAAGGTGCGCCTCGCGCTGTCCGGGCTGGCGATCGTGCTCGGCGTCGCCTTCGTCGCCGGCACGCTGATCTTCACCGACACGCTGAGCAAGACCTTCAACGACCTGTTCCGCACCACCTCGGCCGACGTGAACGTCTCGCGCGCCGCCGCCTTCGACCAGGGCCTGGCGGGCACCGGTGAGGGCGGCACCGCCTCCTACGTCCCCGCCGACCTGGTCGACGAGATCGCCGGCGTCGACGGCGTCGCGGCCGTCGAGGGCTACGTGCAGACCGAGGGCGTGTACGTCCTCGACCGCGACGGCGACGTCATCGACACCGGCGGCGCCCCCGGCCTGGGCATCAACTGGAACACCGAGGAGTCCGTCTCGCCGAACACGCTCGTCGACGGGCGGCCGGCGACCGGCCCCGGCGAGGTCATGATCGACACCAACGCCGCCGAGGAGACCGGCTACCGGGTCGGCGACACGATCGCGCTGCTCACGCCGGGCCCGCGGATCGAGGCCGAGCTGGTCGGCACGTTCCGGTTCGGCGACTCCGGCGGCCTGGCGGGGGCGACGCTGACCGCCTTCGACACCGAGACCGCGCAGGAGCTGCTCACCGCCCCGGGCCAGTTCAGCGGGATCGGCGTCGCCGCCGCCGACGGCGTCAGCGCCGACGAGCTGGCCACGCGGGTGGCGGCGGAGGTCGGCGACGACTACGACGTGAAGACGGCGACCGAGCAGGCCGACACCCTCGCCTCGGACTTCTCCGAGGGGCTGGCGTTCTTCAACGTCTTCCTGCTCGTCTTCGCCGGCATCGCCCTGTTCGTCGGCGCGTTCATCATCGTCAACACCTTCTCGATGCTGGTCGCGCAGCGGACCCGCGAGCTGGCCCTGCTGCGGGCGCTGGGGGCCAGCCGGGCCCAGGTGACCCGCTCGGTCCTCGGCGAGGCGCTGGTCCTCGGCGTGCTCGGCTCCGCGCTGGGCCTGGCCGCCGGCTACGGCATCGCCGCGGGCCTGCGCGCGCTGTTCGGCTCCTTCGGGCTGACCCTCGACGGAGCCCTGGTGTTCGCCGCCGACACGGTGCTGTGGAGCTTCGTCGTCGGCATCGGCATCACCGTGCTGGCCGCCTACCTGCCGGCCCGGCGCGCGGCGCGGACGCCGCCGGTCGCCGCCATGCGCGACGACGTCGTCACCGCCGAGCGCGGCCTGCGCCGGCGGACGGTCGTCGGCGCCGTGCTGGCCGGCGCCGGCGTCCTCGCGCTGGTCGCCGGGACGGTGGTGGACGACGGCAGCGACGCGGCGTCGCTGGTCGGGCTGGGCGCCCTCGCGCTCGTCATCGGCGCGACGGCGCTGAGCCCGGTGCTGGCCCGCCCCTTCCTCCGGGTGGTCGGCAGCGTGCTCCCGCGGGTGTGGGGGACGACGGGCCACCTGGCGCGGGAGAACGCGATCCGCAACCCGCGGCGCACCGCCGCCACGGCCTCGGCGCTGATGATCGGCCTGGCCCTGGTCAGCGCGTTCAGCGTGATCGGGGCGTCGACCAACAAGAGCATCGACGCGCTCATCGCCGGCTCGGTGCGCGCCGAGTTCGTCGTCTCCAGCGCGGTCGGGCTGCCGTTCAGCCCCGACATCGCCACCGACGTGGCCGGGATCGACGGCGTCGACCAGGTCATGCCGATGCGCTGGGGGCAGGTGCAGCTCGACGGGGACACCGTGCTGCTCTCCGCCGTCGACCCGGCCGGGCTGGACCGGAGCATCGAGCTGACCTGGCTCGGCGGCGGCTCCGACGGCCTGGCCGGCGACGGGCTCGCCGTCGACGAGCAGACCGCCCAGGACCGCGGCTGGTCCGTCGGCGACACGGTGACGGCGCTGAGCGTCGACGGCCGGGAGCGCGACCTCGTCCTCGGCGGGGTGTACGAGGCCAACCAGGTGGTGGGCGCGACGCTGGTGTCGCTGGACACGCACGCCGCGCTCGGCGGCGTCGCCCAGGACCGGTTCGTGTACGTCGACCTGGCCGACGGGGTGGCCCCGGCCGACGTCCGGCCGGCGATGGAGGACGCGCTCGCCGCCTACCCCGTCGTCGACCTCAAGGACCAGGGCGAGTTCTCCGACGAGCAGAAGGGCCAGGTCGACCAACTGCTGCTGCTCATCAACGCCATGCTCGTGCTGTCGGTGGTGATCGCCGCCCTGGGCATCGTCAACACCCTGGCGATGTCGGTGATCGAGCGGACCCGGGAGATCGGCCTGCTCCGGGCCGTGGGCCTCGGCCGGGGCCAGCTGCGCCGGATGGTGCGGCTGGAGGCGGTCGTGATCTCGGTGTACGGGGCGGTCCTGGGCCTGGTGCTGGGCACCCTGTTCGGCGTCGCGCTCAGCCGCGCGCTGGCCGACCAGGGGATCAGCGAGCTGTCCGTGCCCGTCGGGCGGCTGGCGCTGTTCCTGCTGATCGCCGCGGTCATCGGCGTGCTGGCCGCGGTCGGCCCCGCCCGGCGGGCGGCCCGGCTGCAGGTGCTCGACGCGATCGCCCGCGCCTGACCGGCCGGCCGTCGTCCCGGGCGCGCGGCACGGCCGCGCGCCCGGGACGCGGGGACCTCGCGCGCGGGCCGCCGATGTGGTCAGCTCTTGGGGAGCGCGGGGCGGAGGTGCCTGCCATGGAGCCACGGGACGCGGGCGCGGAGGCGGCCGAGCGGGCCGCGTCGGCGGGACGCAGGACGAGGGAGATCGCCGAGCGGCTGACCCGGCTGGCCGCGGACCGGCCGGCGGAGGCCGCCGACGTGCGCGACGCCCGGGAGCACGCCGAGGAGGCGCGGCAGCGGGCCGAGGAGTCCCTGCAGCGGGCGTTGGCCGGGCACGAGCGGTCGGCCCGCAGCCACGAACGGGCCGCGCAGGCGCACGAGGAGGCGGCCCGCCGCGGCGTCGGGGACCCGGCCGAGCACGCCCGCCACGCGGCCCGGCACCGCCGGGACGCCCAGGCCGATCGCGACGAGGCGGCCGTCGAGCGCGACCGCTCCCGCGACCGCGCCGGCGGGCCGGACGGCGACGGGACCGCCTCCCCCGGGGCGGCGCCGTGAGCACCGGCGCGCCCGGCGCCGCCGACCCGCTGCAGCCAGACCTCGGGCCGCTCGCGGAGCTGCTGCGCGGGCTGCCGGAGGGCCGGGCCACGGCCGAGCAGGTGCTGGCCGAGCTGGCCGAGGTGCAGGTCGCCCACGAGGAGCTGCGCGTCGCCGAGGAGGAGATGCGCACCCAGCAGGAGCAGATCGCCCACCTGCTGCTGCAGCACGACGCCGAGCGCCGGTGGCGGGGCCAGGTGTCGGCGCTGCTGCCGGTCGGGCTGTGCGTCACCGACGGCAACGGCGGGCTGGCCGAGGCCAACCCCGCGTTCGCCGCGCACCTCGGGGCGCCCCTGCAGCGGCTGCGCGGCAAGCCGCTGAGCGTGTTCCTCGACCCGGGTGACGTGCGGGCCTTCCGGGCCGCGCTGCGGGAGCTCGGCTCGGGGGCGGAGCTGGAACGGCGCCTGACCGTCACCGTGCGGCCGCGGCGGCTCACCCCCGGGCGGGCGCAGCTGTTCGGGTTCGCCGAGAACGCGGGCGGCCCCCGGTCGGCGGTGCGCATCCAGTGGGTCCTGGTGCCGCTCGAGGCCCCCGCCCGCGAGCCGGAGCCCGACGCCGGCGCCCCGGACGCCCCGGACGCCGCGGACGCCGCGGACGCCCCGGACGCCGCACCCTCCGGGTCGCCGGACGACGCCCCGGCCGACGAGCAGCCGATCCCGGCGGCGCAGGTGATCGGGCTGGCCTCGGCGCTGTCGGAGCTGTCCGCGCTGCCGGTCGGCGAGATCGACCGGCGGCGCCTGCTGAGCCGGATGGCGGTGCTCATCCGCGGCGCCGTGCCCGCCGCGGACTGGGTCAGCATCACGATGGGCAACCCGCTGGAGCCGCAGCGCCTGGGCAGCGACTCGGTCGAGGCACAGACCTTCGACGGGCTGCAGGTGCAGGCCGGCCAGGGGCCCTGCTGGGAGGCCTACCGGTCGGGGACCGTCGTCGTCGCCCGCGACGTGACCGCGGACCCGCGCTGGCCGCACCTGGCGAAGCTGGCGGCCGGCGGGGCGGTGCGCAGCGTCCTCGCCGTCCCGGTGCAGGAGGAGCACACGTCCGGCGCGGTCAACGTCTACTCCGGGCAACCGGCCGCGTTCGGCTCCGCCGGCCGGCGGATCGCCGAGCTGGCCGCGGCCGCCGTGGCCGGCGTCCTGCAGACCGTCGCCGAGCGCGAGGCCATGGAGCAGCTGGCGGCCAACCTGGAGCGGGCCCTCACCTCGCGGGCCGTGATCGACCAGGCGAAGGGGATGATCATGGCGCGGCTGGGGGTGGACGCCGACGACGCCTTCGCGCGGCTGGTGAACCTCAGCTCCCGGCTCAACGTCAAGGTGCGCGACCTGGCCGCGCTCGTCGTGGAGGGCCACGTCGACGACGTGCTGCACGCCGCCGACTGAGCCGGCACCGCTCAGCCGTCGGCCGGGTCCATCAGCACCACGGCGCCGCCGCGCTCACCCGGCGCGTGCTGGAACGCGCTCACGGTCACCCGCACCCGCACCTGGCGGCCGCGCCGGTTGACCGCGTCCAGCTCCAGCGTCTCGTGCGGCTCGCCCTCCCCGAGGACCTGCCGCCGCAGCAGCGGCTGCAGCTCGACCACGGGCAGGCCGATGTCGAGCGCCAGCAGGTGCTGGGCGCGGACCTCGTCCTCCCGCATGCCCCAGAGGTCCTCGGCCGCGTCGTTCCAGGCGAGCACCCGCAGCTCCGGGTCGACGACGACCACCCCGACCCGGAAGCTGCCGAGCACCCCGGCCATGAACCGGTTGAGGGACCCGAGCTCGTCGGTGGTGCTGCGCAGCTCCTCGTTGGTCGAGTGGAGCTCGTCGTTCATCGACTGCAGCTCCTCGTTCATCGTCTCGAGTTCCTCGTTGGTCGACTGCAGCTCCTCGTTGGTCGTCTCCAGCTCCTCGACCGTCGACTGCAGCTCCTCGTTGGTGGTCTCGAGCTCCTCGTTGGTCGACTGCAGCTCCTCGTAGGCGGTCTCGAGCTGGCGGTTGGCGTACTCCAGCTCCTGCCGCAGCCGGCTGAACTGGGTCACGTCCTCGAAGGTGACGGTGCTGCCCAGGAAGGTGCTGTCCTCCCGGTACAGCGGGATGACCTGGACGTCGAACACGTCGGGCTCCTGGCCCGGGCGCCGGCGCTCCACCCCGCGCACCTGCACCGGCGCCCGGTTGCCCCGGGCCTCGGTCAGCGCGGTCCGCAGCTCGACGGGCCGGTAGGAGATCTCCAGGTCCTGGATGGGCCGGCCGACGTCGCGGCCGTCGACGCCGAGCGCCCGCTCGGCCTGCCGGTTGACCATGGCCAGGCGGCCGTCCGCGTCGAGCGCCAGCTGGGCCGTCGGCGCGGCGAGCATCGCCTCGCGCCGCAGCCGCGACAGCTCGCCCTCGGCGGCGCCGAGGCCCTCCCGGGCGACCGTGACCACGGGACGCCGCTCGGCTCCCGGCTGCCCCTCCCGCTTGCGGAAGAAGCGCCGGCTGAGGTCCACGGGGGCGAACAGCTGCCCGTGCGACAGCAGCATCTCCGCCTTGCCGAGGAACAGCAGGCCCTCGGGGTTGAGCGCGAAGTGCAGCCGGCCGAGGATCCGGCTCTGCGTCTCGGCGTTGAAGTACATGAGGGTGTTGCGGCACAGCAGCAGGTCCACGTGCGAGATCGGCGCGTCCTGCACGAGGTCGTTGCGGCCGAAGATCACCGAGCGGCGCAGGTCCTTGCGGAAGGCGAACCGGGCGCCCTCGGGCTGGAAGTACTCCTCGACCTGCGCCGCGGTCAGGCCGGCCAGCTCGCGTTCGGTGAACACCGCCTGCCGCGCCTGGGCCAGCGCCTCCTCGTCGACGTCGGTGGCGTAGATCTTCACCCGCTGCCGGAACGGCTCGGCGCCCAGCGCCTCGGCCAGCAGGATGGCCAGGCTGTAGGCCTCCTGCCCCGACGCCGAGCCGGCGCTCCACACCCGGATCGTCGGCCCGGCCGCGGCCAGCACCTGTGGCAGCAGCCGGTCCCGCAGGTGCTCCCACGCGGGCCGGTCGCGGAAGAAGCTGGTCACGTTGATCAGCACCGTGTTGAACAGCGGCGTGAACTCCTCGGGGTGCACCTCGAGGAAGTCCTGGTACTCCGCCCACGAGCCGATGCCGACCTCGGCCATCCGCCGCTGCACCCGGCGCACGAGGCTGGGGCGCTTGTAGCCGGTGAAGTCGAACCCGCGCCGCTCGCGCAGGAACAGCAGCAGCGACTCGAACGCGGGGTCGGGCCCGAGGGCCGCCGGTCCCGCGGCGTCGTCGTCGGCGTCCTCCTCGGCGGGGTCCGGGGGCACGAGGACGCGACCGTCCCCGTCCGCCTCCGGGCCGGCTCCCGGGAACCGCTCCTCCGGGGTGACCTCGTCGTCCGCGCTCACCGGTCAGGCCCCTTCCGCGTCGTCGGGGAGCCCCTCGCCGTCGAGCTCGCCCTGCTGCAGCAGCCGGCGCAGCAGCGCGGCGGCGTGCAGGGCCTCGTCGTGCCGTCGCCGGAACGTCTGGGCGCTGAGCCGGTGGCCGCCGGCCTCCGCCCGCTCCCCCATCCGCAGGCTGAGCGTCGCCCGCTCCTCGAGTCCGCGCAGGGCCATCCACAGCGCGCTCTCCAGGGCCTGGGACTGCTCGGCCGCCAGCGCCTCGGGCGACCAGGCGTGCCCGACCCGGCAGCGGAACCGCTCCATCCCG
This sequence comes from Blastococcus sp. SYSU D00868, assembly GCF_054050575.1. Classification (NCBI taxonomy): domain Bacteria; kingdom Bacillati; phylum Actinomycetota; class Actinomycetes; order Geodermatophilales; family Geodermatophilaceae; genus Blastococcus; species Blastococcus sp. SYSU D00868. The sequence continues at coordinate 46,831 of NZ_JBJGZO010000021.1, read as the reverse complement.
CCCTCGGTGATCGAGAACAGGGCTCCGTGGCAGGTGGGGCAGCCGAAGCCCGACGGCGTGCCGGGGCGGTCGTCGGCGTCCACAGCTTCGGCGTCCAGGTTGGCCATCGCCGTCTCCGTGTCCATCAATTCGCTGGGCGGGGGCTCGTCGACGTCGCCGACGTCCTCGGCCAGCAGCTCGGTCAGCACCGCCGCCATCTTGTCGGCGGGCAGGACGTGCTCGGCCCCGCCCACCTCGACGGCGTGCCGCGGCATGCTCGGGTAGAGCGCGTCCTCCGGGTCCTGCGCCACGCCGACCCCCCCGCGGGACCGGACGGCGATCATGCCGGCGGTGCCGTCGTCGAGCGCGCCGGACAGCACCACGGCCACCACCCGCCGGCCGGCGGCGCGGGCGGCGGAGCGGAACAGCACGTCGACCGCCGGCCGGTGGCTGTTCTCCCGCGGGCCGCGGGTCAGCCGCACGCGCCCGTCGCTGACCATCAGGTGCCGGTCGGGCACCGCGACGAGCACGGTCCCCGGTTCCAGCCGGTCCCCGTCGGCGGCGGCCCGCACGGGCAGGTCGCAGACCCGGTCGAGGATGGCCGGCAGGGCGCTGCGGGCGGTCGACGGCATGTGCAGGACGACCAGGACGGCGGCCGGGAACCCCAGCGGCAGGTGGCGCAGCATCTGCCGCAGCGCCTCGACCCCGCCGGCCGAGGCGCCGACCACCACCAGGTCACGTCGCGTGCCGGCCACGATCGACCACCCCCTGCCCGTCACTGCTCCGACCGGGGCACCGGCGAGGCGTGCAGGAACCGTAGCGCCGGGGAGCGCCGGGGGAGTGCCCGGGCGCGCGCGCATCGGATCGCCGGTCAGCCCTCCCGCCGGAGCAGGCTCTCCCCCACCGAGCGCCGGTAGGGCACGCGGGGCACCCGGTCGGCCTCGGGCAGGTCGTCGAGCTCCTCGTTGAGCGCGTGCGCCAGCACGTTGTACTCACCGGCCGGGATCTCGAGCACGCCGTGCAGGTGCGCCTCGACCGAGACCTCGTCGAGGTTCCCGCCCAGCGCCAGGTAGCGCAGCCACGCCGTGCGGCTCGTCAGGCCGGTGAGCCGCAGCGCGGCGAGCAGGGGGCCCGCGTCGGCGGCAGAGCCGTCGTCGGGGTCCTGCGCCATCGTCCGCCGCCCTCCGGGTCGTGCGCGGAGCCGCCCGGCCGCCCGGACCGGTGCATCCGTTGCAGGCTCCCGAGTCTAGGTCCGCGCCGGGGGGACGGCACGCCCGTCCGCCCGGACGCGGATCTCTGTGTCAGGTACCTGACACAGGCGTAGGCTCCTCCGGGTGGAGGCGCGGTCGGCGGCACCGGCGGGGCCGATCGACGTCGTCGTCCTGGCCGCGTCCGCGGGCGGGCTGCGGGCCCTCCGGCGGATCGTCCCCGCGCTGCCCGCCGGCTTCCCCGCGGCCGTCCTCGTGGTGCAGCACCGGCGGGCCGGCGCCGCGGAGCTGCTGACGCCCCTGCTCCGGTCCTCCGCCGCGCTGCCGGTGCGGACCGCCACCGACGGACCGCTCCAGCCGGGGGTCACCGTGCTGCCGGCGGGCCTGTCCGCCGAGCTGTCGCCGGCCGGCGGCCTGACGCTGCGGCCGGCGCCGCCGAACCGCACGGCCGACGTCGCGCTGACCTCCGCCGCGGCCGCGTTCGGGCCGCGGGTGCTCGCGGTCGTCCTGACCGGCCGGCTGGACGACGGCGCGGCCGGGGTGCGGGCGGTCCGCCGGGCCGGCGGCCGCGTCCTGGCACAGGACCCGGCCGACGCGGAGGCGCCCGGCATGCCCAGCGCGGCCCTGGCGACCGGGTGCGTGGAGCACGTGCTCCCGCTCTCGCACGTCGCGCCGGCGCTGGTGGCCTACACGATGGCGCCCGGCGCCGCCGACCTGCTCGCCGTCCCCCCGACCCCGTGGGCGCGCCTCGGGGCCGGCTCGTCCGCATGACGCCCTGACCGCCGGGTACCCGGACCCGGAACGCCCGAGCCCCCCGAGACAGGCGGCGCATGTCCCTCCCCACCGGCTCCCCCGCCCCGGACCCGCGCCACAACCTCCTGCTGCGCGGCCTCCCCGAGCAGGAGTACCAGCGGCTGCTCGGGCTCGCCGAGCCGGTGGACCTCGGGCTGCGCGACCAGGTGCTGACCCGCGGCGAGCCGATCGAGCACGTCTACTTCCCGGTGGACTCGGTCCTGTCGCTGCTGGCCGCCGCCGAGGAGGACGCGGCGGTGGAGGTGGCGACCATCGGCTACGAGGGCATGGCCGGCCTGCCGGTCTTCCTGGGGACGGTCGCCTCCCCCAACGACGCGCTGTGCCAGGTCCCGGGCCGCGCGCTGCGGCTGACGGCTCCCGCGTTGCGCCGCTTCCTGGACTCCGACGGCGCCCTGCACGAGGTCCTGCACCGCTTCACGCACGCGACGATGGTCATGCTCGCCCAGAACGTGGCCTGCAACCGGCTGCACGCCACCGAGGAGCGCTGCGCCCGGTGGCTGCTGCAGACCCGCGACCGGGTGGGCGGCGACGAGTTCCCGCTCACCCAGGAGTTCCTGGCCCAGATGCTCGGCGTCCGCCGCGGCACGGTCTCGATCACCGCCGGCGTCCTGCAGCAGGCGGGCATGATCCACTACACCCGCGGGCGGATCACCGTGCTCGACGCCGAGGCCCTGCACCGCACCGCCTGCGGCTGCTACGACCTGATCCAGGCCGAGTTCGCGCGGCTCTCCGGGGCGCCGGAGGCCTGAGCCGGGCCGCCCCGGCCTGGTCCGGCCTGGTCCGGCCTGGTCCGGCCTGGTCCGGCCCCCCGGCCGGCGTCAGGAGCCGCTCAGCTCCTGCCCGGTCAGCCCCGCGATCAGCCGGCCGTAGTCCAGCCCCAGCTCGGCGGCGTCGCCGGGCTCGAAGTGCTCGACCTCGATCTCCGCCAGCCGGTCGTCGCCGGTGGGTCCGGGGCGGCCGGTCCCGCCGGGGACCAGCAGGTGCACGCGCTGCAGCGCCGCGGTGCCCAGGGCCCGGTCGAGGGCGGCGGCGTCGTCCTGGAACTCGCCGTCGGTGACCGAGGCCAGCCCCGTCGCCGCGCAGTCCTCCGACTCCAGCAGGGAGGAGACGCCCTCGACCACCCGCACCAGGACCGTCCCGTCGACGCCGGGCACGGGCTCGGGGACGTCGTCGTCCGGGAGGTCGCGCACCGCGGTGGGCGGGAGGGCGACGGCCATCGCGCCGTCGTAGGTGACGACGAGGACCAGGTCGTCGGGGCGCAGCGCGCGGCGGGAGAACTCGATCAGGTCGCCCAGCGCGGCCGTGCGCTCGTCGGCGTGCGCGCGCATCGAGCTCGAGACGTCGCTGGCCAGCACCACGCAGGCCCGGCCGGCCAGCTGGCGGCCGCCGGCCAGGTCGGCCTGGTCGAGCCGCTCGGGGTCGTCGGACGGGCCCGACGTGGGCCCGTCCCAGGTCGCCAGGAGCACCGCGAGGCCGGCCAGCGCGAGCAGCAGCGGCACCAGCCAGCCCGGCAGGCGGCGGTCCCGGTGCACCCCGGCCGCGCGGCGGACCGGGACCCGGCGCACGGCGGGGACGCCGAACCGGCTGTCGAACTCGAAGGGCCGGACGAGCCGGGCCAGCGCCGCCCGCAGCCGCCCGCGCCTCACGGCGTGCCCGCCGGGGTCGCGCCGGGGGCCTCCCACCGCGGCGCGGGGACCGGGGCGGGGCCGGCCGGGGTGAGGTGCCGCTCGAGCCGGGCCAGCCGCTGCTCGTAGTCCCGGTGCAGCGCGTCCGGGGTCCGGTCGCCGAGACGGCGGGCCAGGTCGTCGGCGAGGGCCGCCGCCCGGGCCGAGCGCTCACCGGGGTCGGCCAGCAGCAGCTCCCGCATGCCCTCGTGGTGGCCCAGGGCGGCCCGCAGCTGCGCCCGCTCCCCCATGACCGAGAGGTTCTCCAGCAGCCGGCGGGACCGGCGCTCGGGCCGCGCCGTCGCGCTGAGGAAGCGGACGTAGAGCCACTTCACCTGCGCGTTGCGCACGGCGGCCCGGTACTCCGCGGCGCCGGGGGTGTACATGCCGTAGGCCAGCGCGAGCGCCGCGCACACGTTGAGCAGCACGATGCCGGCGATGACGCCGAAGGCGGCCAGCAGCAGCAGGTCGTCGTGCTCCCCGTCGTTGAGCCCGAGGCCGCCGCCGAGGCCGGCGCCCAGCCCGCCGAGCCCCAGGAACAGGCCCGCGATGCCCAGCGCGGCCAGCGGCCCGGCCAGGCGCAGCACGGCCCGCTTGCGCCGCTTCACCGGGCCGGTGAGCGCCTCCAGGCGGCGGGCGGCGTCCGCGGCCGCGGCGTCCGCGCCGTCGTCCCGCGTGGGGTCCGGCGCGCGGTGCGGCTCGCGGTCGGGCTCACGGTCCGGAGCGGTCACCGACCCGAGGTCCCAGTGGGCGAGCACCTTGGCGCTGACCAGCAGGGTCACGCTGATCACCAGTGGCAGCGTGAAGCTGGCCCGCTGCGGCAGGTTGGCCGCGCGCAGGATCGCGTTGACCCCCAGGTAGTCCGCCGCCGTCAGCACCGCCATGACCAGCAGCAGGGTGGGCAGCGACCAGGCGGCGCCGCGGGGCGGCACGGCGGCGGCGTGCCGGTCGGCCCGGCGGGCGGCGTCCACCGCGCTCGACAGCGCGGCCAGGAACTGGGTGCTGGACGTCGTCCACTGGGCGACCTTGCGGCGCTGGCGCCGGCCGCGGCCGCCGAGCGGGACCAGCAGCGCGCTCAGGGCGCGCAGCGAGCCCTGGACCGCCTCGGCGCCCAGCGCGTTGGGCACCGGGTCCGGGCCGCCGCCGCGGGCGGGCGGCTGGCGGTCGCGCGGCGCGCCGTTGAGCGCCTGGTCCTCCGAGACGGTGCTCACGGCGTCACCTGGCCGGCGACGTAGGGCGTGAAGCGCACGACCGGCGTGGCGCCCGCCTGGGTGAGCACCAGGCTCCACGCATCCCGCAGCTGGGTGGCGGCGGCGCTGTCCAGGCCGTTGCCGGCCAGCCGCCCGACGCCGTAGAGCTCGACGGTGACCCCGGGCAGCGACAGCGGGAGGTCGGTCCGCCCGACGTTCATGCCGTCGGAGGTGGCGACGATGCGCGCCGGGACGCCGGCCGGCAGCCGGCCGCTGACGGCGATGAGCGCGCCGTACAGGTCCGACCCGTGGCGCATGTCCCGCTCCGGGTAGGCCTCCACCACGGCGTCGGTCACCGCGGTGACCAGGTTGGCCGTCGCCTGCTCGCGGGCGTCCTCGTCGTTGACGAGCGGGACGAGCGCGGGGCAGTCCAGCACCGTGGTCAGGTCCGTGGCCGAGGCGCCGACCACGCTCACGGTGAGGCTGGCCCGCCCGGCGACGGCGTCGGTGACGAGGGCCTCGATCTGCGGGCCCAGCTCCGCCATGGTCGCGGCGCCGCTGTCGCTGACGTCGGCCAGGTACTCGTCGTGCCGCTGCGGCTGCTCGCCGCCGGCGAGCCGGGCGGTGACGGTGCGGGGGCAGTCGGGGGACCCGGCGGCCGCGGCGGGCTCGGGGTCGGTGCCGCAGCCGGCGAGCAGTCCCGCGGTGAGCAGACCGACCGCCACCGCGGCCGCGGGCGCCCCCCGCGACCGGCGGCCGGCCACCGCGGGCGGCGCCCCGCCCGCGGCCGTGTCCTGGACGTGCTCCGGCATGGGCCCGTTCCCCTCGTCCGCGGATGCGCTAGGGCGGCCCCTGCCGGGCGCTCCGGACGCTGCGCCGCCCGGGCGCGCCGACGAGGGCCGGCCCCGGCCTGACGGGTGCGGTGCCGACGAGGTGCCGGATCGGGGCGTCCGGCAGCGCGGGCGACCGGCCGGCCGGCGCCGGCCGCCGCGGCGGTCGTCCCTCGGGCACGTGGCACCTCCCCGCAGCCGCCCGGGCACCGCTCCACGACCGGCGCGGGTGGCTGGGCGGGCCACGCTAGCCACGTGCACCGCGTCGCGCCATAGCCGGACGCGGCAGGCCGGTGCCCGGTTTCCTGTGGTGATCCCCCTGAACCGGCGGTCAGCTGGTGGCGTATCCGCCGTTGACGGGGATGGTCTGGCCGGTGACCCAGGCGGCGTCGTCGCTGACCAGCCAGGCCACGGCGGCGGCGACGTCGGACGCCCGCCCCAGCCGCGGGACGGCGTAGGCGCGCAGCTGCTTGAGCGCCATGTCCGAGGCCTCGTCGATGCCGGCGTTGCCCTGGGTGGCCAGCGAGAGGCTGTTGCAGGTGACGCCGTGCCGGCCCACCTCCTTGGCCAGCGACCGCATCAGCGCCGGCCCGGCGCCCTTGGACGCGGCGTAGGTCGCGATCAGCTTGTCCCCCACCCGCGCGGACTCCGAGCTGATCGTGACGACCCGGCCCCAGCCGCGCTCCAGCATCCCGGGCAGCGCGACGTGCGTGCAGTTCAGCGGCCCGTACACGTTGAGGTCGACGAACGCCTTCCACCCGGCCGGGTCCTCGTCGACGAAGCGCTTCATGGTGATGCCCGTGACCGGGATGCCGGCGTTGTTGACCAGGACGTCGATCGGCCCGAACAGCCCGAAGGCCTCCCGCACCGCCTCGAGGTCGGTCACGTCGGCGACGACCGGCTCGGCCTTCCCGCCGGCCGCCCGGATCTCCTCGACCACCCGCTCGGCCCGGTCGGCGAACAGGTCGTTGACGCCGACGGTCAGCCCGCGGGCGGCGAGCACCCGCGCGGTCTCCGCGCCCACGTTCTGCCCGGCCCCGGTGACCAGTGCCGTGCGTCCACCCGGTTCGGCCACGCCGTCGTCCCCCTCTGCTCGGTCGGTGCGCGCCGCCGCCCGGCCTCGCGCGCCGGGCGCACCCTAGTGCCGCGGGGGAGCCGGGAGACGGTGCCGTCGACGCCGAGGTGCCACTCCTCGACCATCACCGGCTCCAGCACGCCCCCGGCGGGACGCCGCGCTGCTCGGCGAGCATCTCCCGCATCGCCGCGGGACCGCCGGTCCCGATCGCACCGGGGCGATGCAGTGGGCGTTCGATCGTCGTCGGGGGTTCACGGCGTGCGGCCGACGGGGACGCCCGGCGGGCGGACCACCGCGACGGGGCACGGCGCGTACATCAGGCAGCGCAGGCTGACCGAGCCGAGGGGACCGGTCAGGCCGCCCCGCCCCCGGGCGCCGACGACGAGCAGGTCGGCGGCCTCGGCCACCTCGGTCAGGACGTCCCACGCGGCGCCCTCGACGGTCTCGGCGCGGACCCGGTGCGCTTCGCTGCCGGCGGCGCCGATCGCGTCCCGGAGCACGGCCTGCGCCCGGGCCGCTCCCCCGGTGCCGACCAGGCCGTCGAGCCAGGCGTGGACGACCTGCAGCTCGCCGCCGCGCAGGCGCGCCTCCGCGGCGGCGAACCGCAGGGCGAGCAGGGAGCCGGCGGAGCCGTCCACCCCGGCCGCCACCCGGCTCGCGGGCCCGCGCCACAGCACGGCCCCGTGCGCCGACCGGTCGTCGCGCACGACGACGACCGGGCCGAGGGCCGTCCGGGCGACCTGCTGGCTCACCGACCCGAGCAGGGCGCCCCGCAGCCTGCCCCGGCCCCGCGACCCGACCACCAGGAGCGCGCCGGGCGCGGCGGCGTCGACGAGCTGCCGGGCCGGGTCGCCGTGGCGCACCTCCGCGCGCGCCGGGACGCCGGTGCACCCGGCCGCGGCGGCCACCTCGGCGGCGAGGGCGAGCAGGCCGGCCCGCTCGTCCTGCTCGGACCCGCCGGCGCCGGCCCCGGCCGCCACCCCGTCCTCCGGCCGCACCGCCACCAGCCGGACCCCGCGGCCGCGCAGCCGGGCCTCCCGGACCGCCCAGTCGAGCGCGGCCCGGGCGCTCGCGGAAGCGTCCAGGCCCACGACGACGTCGTCCCGGAGCGCCCCCTCGGCCACGGCCGACCGTGACACCCGCCACCGACCGGGGCGTCACCCCGGGCGGATGACGCGGGAGCTCCCGGCCCGGCCGGGAACTCCCGCCCATGGCCCGGCCGTCGATCGGGTACTCGCCGTGGAGACCCCGCCGGCGGCCGCGCCTCCGCGGCGCCGGGGGCGAGAGGAGAGATCGATGGCGACCGACCCGCCCGACATGGGCGACTTCCTGGACCGCGCGCAGCGGATGCTGCGCGAGCTGTTCGGCGACGCCGGGGGCGAGGAGTCGCCCTGGGGGGCGGCCGCCGCCCGCGACCGTGCCGGGAGCGGCCGACGCGAGCCCAGCCCGGAGCGGCAGCGGGAGAACCTCACGTTCGCGCTGGCGACCCGCGCCGTCGAGGCCCTCGAGGACCTGGCGCTCAACGTGGCGGCGATCCGCCAGCGCCTGGAGCGCCTCGACCCGAGGCCCGAGGCACCGCCCGCGGCCGGCCCGGGCGCCGGCGGGCGTACCGGCACCGACGAGGGCGGCGGCTAGGACCGCTCCGCCCGCGCCCGCGTGGCGTCGAGGTGCTGGAGGAGGTCGTGCGCGGCGAGCTCGACCTCCTTGTGGCCCCACTCGGCCGCCCGGTAGTGGCAGGCGATGATCCCCATCCGGTGCACGCGGCGGAAGTCGCCGTAGACGAAGCCGTACCGGGCCTTGGTCCCGTCGGTGGCGCCGTCGGTAAGGGCGAGGTGCCACGCCGCGTACTCGTCCCACGAGTGCCGCGCCAGGTAGGCGTTCTCGTCCTCCGCCGAGGGCTGGACGCGCCCCCACTCGCTGCGCAGCACGTACTGCCGCGCGTCGATCAGCTGCCGGGCGTGGGCCACCCCCGCCTCGTTCACCACGTACCGCGCCATGGCCGCCCTCCTCGACCGGGCAGCCTGCCCGCCCGGGGCGGGCCCCGCCAGGCAGCCGCCTCCCGGTCGCCACCCGGCGACTCCCCCGGGTTTCGTCACACCCGTCCCGTAGACACCAGGGGGCCCAGCGGTGGTCCCGAGTCGGAGGCGGTGCGGTGATGTCCATGGACGTCGACGGGTGGGCCGTTCCTCCCCGCCGTGCGGCCGCGGTGCGCCGGCGGCCGGGCCGCGTCCGGCTGAGCCGGGCCCGGGGCTGGCGGAAGCCACCCGGGGCGGTGGTCGTCGCGCGCCCGACCCGGTGGGGCAACCCGTTCCGCGTCGGGGAGACCTACATGTGGGCCGCCGGCGACGGCGACGACGCGTGGCCGGTGCCGACGGGGCGCGAGCCCGGCGAGTACCCCGACGGCGCCCGGGTCGTCGTCTGCCCGGACACGGCGACGGCGATCCGGTGGTTCCGCCGGTGGGCGGTCGGCGACTACGCGGCCGAGGCGCGGCGGCTGCTGCGCGGCCACGACCTGGCCTGCTGGTGCCCGGAGGACCAGCCGTGCCACGCCGACGTCCTCCTCGAGATCGCCAACGGCTGACCCCCGGCCCGGAGGACGCGAGGGGGCCGGGCCGTGCGGCGATTCGCCGCTCCCGGGGCTGGTTCCTAGGGTCGGCACATGGCGACACCCCCGTGGTGGCGACGCGGCGCCGTCTACCAGGTGTACCCCCGGTCGTTCGCCGACGGGGACGGCGACGGCGTCGGCGACCTGCGCGGCCTGCGGGAACGTCTCGACCACCTGAGTGCCCTGCACGTCAGCGCGGTCTGGCTCTCCCCCGTCTTCCCCTCCCCGATGGCCGACTTCGGCTACGACGTCGCCGACTACTGCGACGTCGATCCGCTGTTCGGCACCCTCGACGAGCTCGACCGGCTGATCGCCGACTGCCACGAGCGCGGCATCCGGGTCCTGCTGGACTGGGTGCCCAACCACAGCTCCGACCAGCACCCGTGGTTCCGCGCGTCGCGCTCCTCCCGGAACGACCCGAGGCGCGACTGGTACGTGTGGCGGGACAGCGCCCCGGACGGCGGTCCGCCCAACGACTGGCGGTCGGAGTTCTCCGCCGTCGGCCCCGCCTGGAGCTTCGACGACCACACGGGCCAGTGGTACCTGCACTCCTACACCCCGCAGCAGCCCGACCTGAACTGGGACAACCCCGCGGTCGAGGCCGCCATGCACGACGTCGTCCGGTTCTGGCTCGACCGGGGCGTGGACGGGTTGCGCATCGACGCACTGCAACGGCTCGGCAAGGACCCGCTGCTGCGCAGCAACGCCGGCTCCGACCGGCGGCACGACCAGGACTGGGAGCCGGTGGCGCACGAGCGGCTCCGCGGCATCCGGCGGGTCGTCGACGAGTACTCCGACCGGATGGTCGTCGGCGAGGTGTACCTGCTCGACCTGCGTCGCGTCGTCGACTACCTGGGCGGGGGCGACCAGCTGCACATGGCGCACAACTTCGTCTTCCTGCACCTGCCCTGGGAGGCCGCCGCCTTCCGCCGGGTGATCGAGGAGTTCGCGGCGCTGGCCGAGCCGGAGGCCTGGCCGGCCTGGTTCCTCGGCAACCACGACCACTCGCGGATCGCCTCCCGCTACGACGGCGGCGGGCACGGTCCGGCCCGCGCCCGCGTCGCCGCCCTGCTCCTCACCGCGCTGCGCGGCACGCCCTTCGTCTACCAGGGCGACGAGCTCGGCCTGCCCGATGCGCAGATCCCGCCCGATCGGGTCGTCGACGTCGACGGCCGCGATCCCGAGCGCGCGCCGCTGCCCTGGTCCCCGCCGTCCACCGCCGGTCCCGGCGACGGGTTCACGACCGGGCAGCCGTGGTTGCCGCTCGTCGCCGACGCCGAAGCGCTCAGCGTGGAACGCCAGGCCGCGGACCCGCAGTCGACGCTGGCCCTCGTCCGCCGGCTCGGCGAGCTGCGCGCCGGCTCGTCGATCCTGCAGACCGGGACCCAGCACCTGCTCGACGCCGGCCCGGACCTCCTGGCCTGGACGCGCGCCGACGCGTCCGGCCGGGTGCTGGCCGCGGCCAACTTCGCCTCCGAGCCGCGGGAGCTCGGCGTCGCGGGCCGCTTCAGCCTCCTGCTGTCCACGGACCCCGGACGCGCCGGGACCTCCCTCGGGGACGGCCCGCTGGCGGAGCCCGTGGTGTTGCGGCCGGACGAGGCCGTCCTGCTGCGGGTCCTCGACGCGGACGACGGAGCCTGACGCGACCGGCGCCGGGCTCGGCGGTCCTCCTCGACCACCGCCGCGGCACCGGCGCCCCGGAACGCGTCAGAGGCGAGCCGACTCACTCGTCCACTCGCCTCTGACCTGCACTGTCGGGCTGACAGGATTTGAACCTGCGACCCCTTGACCCCCAGTCAAGTGCGCTACCAAGCTGCGCTACAGCCCGAGCGGCGGGCGGCTGGCGCCGTCCGTTCGCTGCGAGGAGCAGGTTACCGCACCCGCCGCCGGGCTCCGCGCAGGGTCAGCCGCCCACCGGCGCCTCGCGCATCATCCCGACACCCAGCACCTCGCGCAGCCGCGCGGTGAAGGCGGCGGCGTCGGCCGGGTCGCCGTGGCCGCCGTCGGTCCAGCTGCCGTGGTCCCCGGGGAACACCACGGCGACGGTGCCGAGCGCCTCGGCCACGGCCTCGCCGCCGCGGTGCGCCAGCTGCCCCACCGAGGTGGCGCCGACGGCCGGCACGATCCGGGTGGACGCCCGGCGCAGCGCCTCGAGGTCGAACTCCGACGTGGGGTTGGTGTCCATGTTCTGCCCGAGCAGGACGTCGTCCCGCGAGCCGTCGTCCTCGGTGGGCAGGCCGAAGGCCGCCGGGTCGGCCGGGGTGTCGGCCCAGTCGGCGGGGATCGGGCCGGAGTGCATGACCAGCCGGATGAACTCGGCCATCCCGGCGCCGAACCCGGCGCGCTGGTAGGTCTCCGACACGTGCCGGCAGGCGGCCGCCGCCTCCTCCCGGTCCGGCAGCAGCGCCACCGCCGGCGGCTCGTGGGCGACGAGCGTGCGCACGAGCTCCGGACGGCGGGACACCAGCACCAGCGCGTTGATCGCTCCCCCGCTGGTGGCCAGCATGTCGACCGGCCCGCCGCCGACGGCCTCGATCAGCCGGGCCAGGTCGTCGGCGTGCTCCTGCGGGGTCGACGTCGACGCGCCGTCCGTCCGCCGGCTGCGCTCGGCCCCCCGCGGGTCGTAGGTGACCACCGTGCGGTCGGGGAACAGCCCGGCGACGGTGCCGAACCCCGAGGCCGCCATCGGCGAGCCGAGGACGAACAGCGGCGGCTCGCCGGACGACCCGTCCCCCGGCCGGACGTCGTAGGCCAGGACGGCCCCGGGGACCTCGAGCGTGGACGTCTGCGGTGCGGTCATGACTGCCTCCGGGGCGCGGTCGGTGGGTCTCGTCGTACTCGACCCGCCCCGGCGGCGGAAGTCATCGCTACCCGCGCAGCCCCTTGCGGCGCTCGCCCTCGCGGCCCTCCCGGACCTTGACCGAGATCTCGATCGGCGTCCCGGCGAACCCCCACCGCTCGCGCAGCTTGCGCTCGAGGAACCGGCGGTAGCCGGCCTCGAGGAAGCCGGTGGAGAACACCACGAACCGCGGCGGCCGGACGTCGGCCTGCGTCACGTACTTGATCTTCGGGGCGCGGCCGCCGCGGGCCGGGGGCGGCGTCTCCTGCACCAGCGCGCGGACGTACTGGTTGAGCTCCGCGGTCGGCACCCGGGTCTCCCAGGACGCGAGCGCCGCCCGCAGGTGGTCGGCGAGCTTGCCGACGCCGCGGCCGCCCTTGGCCGAGATGTTCACCCGGCTGGCCCACCTGACCCGCGCGAGGTCGCGCTCGACCTCCCGCTCCAGCTGGGCGTGCCGGTCCTCGTCGAGCAGGTCCCACTTGTTGATCGCGATGACCAGCGCCCGCCCCGCCTCGACCACCTGGGTGATCACCCGCTGGTCCTGCTCGCTGATCACCTCGTCGGCGGCCAGCAGCACGACGGCGACCTCGGCGGCCTGGATCGCGGCCTCGGTGCGCAGGCTCGCGTAGTACTCCATGCCGCTGGCGGTGTTGACCTTGCGGCGCAGCCCGGCGGTGTCGACGAACCGCCACTCCTCCCCGCCGAGCGTGATGATCGAGTCCACCGGGTCCACGGTGGTGCCGGCGACCGAGTCGACGACCGACCGCTCCTCCTTGGCCAGCCGGTTGAGCAGGCTCGACTTGCCGACGTTCGGCCGGCCGACCAGCGCCACCCGGCGCGGGCCGCCCTCCTCGACCTGCTCGCGCGGCGCCTCCGGCAGCGCGTCCAGGATCAGGTCGAGCAGGTCGCCGGAGCCGCGGCCGTGCAGCGCGCTCACCGGCTGCGGCTCGCCCAGGCCCAGCGACCACAGCTCCGCGGCGTTGGCCTCGCTGCGCTCGTCGTCCACCTTGTTGGCGACGACGATGACCGGGCGGTCGCTGCGCCGCAGGATCCGGGCGGCGGCCAGGTCGGTGTCGGTGGCGCCGACCGAGCTGTCGACGACGAACACGATGACGTCGGCGGTGCGCATGGCGTACTCGGCCTGCCGGCTGATCGACGCGCCCAGCCCCTCGGCCTTGGGGTCCCAGCCGCCGGTGTCGGTGACGGTGAACCGCTTGCCGTTCCACAGCGCCTCGTAGGAGATGCGGTCGCGGGTCACGCCCGGCACGTCCTGCACGACCGCGGCGCGGCGGCCGAGGATCCGGTTGACCAGCGTCGACTTGCCCACGTTGGGGCGGCCGACGATCGCGACGACCGGCAGCGGGGCGCCGGTCCCCTCCTCGGTCATCGGGCCACCCCCACGGAGTCCTGCGCCAGCTCGACCACGCGGTCCACGACCTGCTCGCGGTCGAGGTCGGTGCTGTCGACGACGACCGCGTCGGCGGCCGGCCGCAGCGGGCTGTCCGCGCGGCTGCTGTCGTACTCGTCGCGGCGGCGCAGGTCGGCGGCCAGCGCGGCGATCTCGCCCGGCTCGGTCAGCCCCAGCTGCAGGGCGCGGCGCTGCGCCCGGGCCTCCGGGGCGGCGGTCAGGTAGATCTTGCAGGTCGCGTCGGGCAGGACGACGGTGCCGATGTCGCGGCCCTCCACGACGACGGCGTCCGCGGCCGCGACCAGGGCGCGCTGCTGGTCGACCAGCTGCCGGCGGACCGCGGGCACGGCCGACACCGCCGACACCGCGCGGGTCACCTCGGCGCTGCGGATCCGCACCGCGACGTCCACGCCGTCCACCTCCACCAGCTCGGTGTCGGCCGCCGTCCCCACCTCGATCCGGGCGCGGGCCACGACCCCGGCGACGGCCTCGGCGTCCTCGGGGTCCACCGCGGCGTCCAGGACGGCGACGGTCGCGGCGCGGTACATGGCGCCGGTGTCCAGGTAGGCCGCGCCCAGCCGGGCGGCCACGGCGCGGGCGACGCTGGACTTGCCGGTGCCCGAGGGCCCGTCGAGGGTCACCTGGCCGGTGAAGCCGGCGCTCACTGGGCGATGTCCCGTCGCAGGGCCGTGGCGCCGCGCAGGTACACGTGCGTGATCTCCGACCGCGGACGGTCGGTCTCCACGTGCGCCATCAGCCGCAGCACCCGCGGCAGGGCGTGCGGGACGTCGATCTCGGTCGCGCACATCAGCGGGACGTCGCCCAGGCCGAGCTCCCGGGCGGCCAGCGCGGGGAACTCCGACACCAGGTCCGGCGTGGCGGTGAACAGGATGCTGATCAGCTGCTCGCTGTCGAGGTCGTTGCGCTCGATCACGGTGCTCACCAGCTCGCGGGTGGCCGCCAGCACCTCGTCCCGGTCGTCGGCGTCGACCTGCGTCGCGCCCCGGATGGCTCGGACGGCCATGCACACTCCTCGTTCGTCGCTCGGACACGGGCTCGCCTGCGCGGCCGCTCCGCTCCTCGCTCGTTCCTCGCTGCGATGCTCACGGCCTGTCGGCTCGCGGGGCCCACGGCCCAGGGCGCCTCACCGAGTCTAGGTTCGCCCCGCCAGGGCGCGGCTCAGAGGCCGACGAGGTCGTTGAGCTGGCCGACCTCGCCGCGGGTGAGCCGGCGGATCGACCCGACCCGCATCCGCTCGAGCTTCACCGGGCCGATCGCGATCCGGGTCAGCCGCGACACCGGCAGCCCGACGTGCGCCAGCAGCCGGCGGACGATGTGCTTGCGCCCCTCGTGCAGCACCACCTCCACGACCGACTGCCCGGCGTGGGTGTCCACGACCGTGAACGAGTCGACCTTCACGGGCCCGTCCTCGAGCTCGACGCCCTGGCGCAGCCGCTTGCCGAGGTCGCGCGGGATCGAGCCGGACACCTGCGCCAGGTAGGTCTTCTTCACCTCGTAGGACGGGTGCGCCAGCCGGTGCGCGAGCTCGCCGTCGTTGGTGACCAGCAGCAGGCCCTCGGTGTCCTGGTCGAGCCGGCCGACGTGCACCAGCCCGGGGGCGAGGTCGCCGACGATGTCGCCGACGGTCGGCCGGTTGCGGTCGTCGCTCATGGCGGTGATGACGCCGGAGGGCTTGTTCAGGGCGTAGGTGACGCGGTCGTCGCGCAGCTCCAGCCGCACGCCGTCGACGGCGATGTGGTCGGTGCGCGGGTGCACCCGCATGCCCTGCACCGTGACGACGGCGCCGTTCACGCTGATCCGGCCCTGGTCGATCATCTCCTCGCAGACCCGGCGGGAGCCGACACCGGCCCGGGCCAGCACCTTCTGCAGGCGCTCCCCCTCGGGATGGCCCGGCTCGGGCTCGGGCGCCCGGTCGCCGGGGTGCGCCGGGGCGAGCTCCATCTCCTCCGACCAGCCCTCCCCGCCGCCGGTCGGGGCCGGCTCGTCGGTCGCTCGGTCGGGGGTCCGGTCGGTCGGCTCGTCGCCGGCGCGCACTGCGTTCATCGCCGTCCAGTCTCCCACCGGTGCCGGACGCCGCCCCCGGCGCGGGTGCCCGGGGCGGCGGGTCCGCTCAGCGGCGGACCCGGTAGCGGACGTGCGTGGCCTCCGGGGTGTCCACGACGCGCACCACGTCGAGCTCCGTGCGGGCCGGCGGGACGTCGAACAGCCGCCGCCCGCCGCCGAACAGCACCGGCACGTGGTGCAGCTGCAGCTCGTCGAGCAGCCCGGCCGCCAGCGCCCGCCGGGCGGTCACCGCGCCGTGCACCAGCACGTCCCGGTCCCCGGCCGCGGCCCGCGCCCGCGCCACCGCGGGTTCGGCGTCGGTGACGTACGTGACGAGCGGGAGGGCGGCGGCCTCCGGCGCGGGCGGCCGCGAGCTCAGCACGAACACCGGCACGCCGCCGTGGTGGTCGCCGCCCCAGTGGCCGGCCTGCTCCGCCGTCCGCCGGCCGACGACGACCGCGCCGGTCCCGCGGACCCAGTCGGCGACCTCGGCCGCGACGCCGTCCGTCCGGAACCCGCCGTCGGCCATCGCCCAGTCGTGCAGCCGCAGGAAGCCGTCCCCGCCCGGGTTGCCCGGCCGGTCGTCCGGACCGCAGACGAACCCGTCCACCGACACCGACATGTCCAGCACCGTCGTGGCCATGTCCCCTCCTCCTCCGCGTCCACCGGATCCGACCGGCGGCGGCCGCGGTTCTGAGCGGTGCTCCCGGGCGACACGAGGGCGTGCGGGAGGATCGGTGCATGCGCACGGAGCAGGTCATGGGGCTGGTGCTCGCGGTCATGGGCGTGGCCCTGGTGCTGCTCTCCCGGCGGCTGGTGTGGGAGCACTCCCCCGACAACCCGGCGGCCCGCGACCGCGGCCCGGGCGCGGCCGGCGTGTGGTCGGAGCGGGCCCGCGCCTTCCACCTGTGGCGCGGCCGCATCGCCGGGGGCGTCTTCGTCGTCGTCGGCCTGCTGCTCGTGACCGGCGTCCTCCTCGGCGACTGATCGCCGTCCTCACGCGGACGCCGCCGACCCCCCGGCCGGCGGCGAGGTCGGCGGCCGCGGGGTGAGGACGGCGACCACCGCCCCGCGGCGGGAGGCGTCAGTGCGCGTCGGGGTGGTCGGCCAGCAGCGTCGCGGTCTCGGGCAGCAGCGGGCCGAGGTCGGGCAGGTCGGCCAGCGAGACGAGCCCCAGCCGCTCCAGGAACAGCGGCGTGGTGCCGTACAGCCCGCCGCCGGAGTCGGGGTCGGTGCCCACCTCGTGCACCAGCCCGCGGGTGAGCAGCGTGCGCATGACCCCGTCGACGCCGACGCCGCGGATGGCCGCGATCCGCGCCCGGGTGACCGGCTGCCGGTAGGCGATGACGGCGAGGGTCTCCAGCGCCGCCTGGGTGAGCCGGCTGCCCCGCCCGTGCCCGAGGTACCGCTCGATCACCCCGGCGTGCTCCTCGCGGGTGTACAGCCGCCAGCCCTCCCCCACCCGCCGCAGCGTGATGCCGGCCCCGCGGGCGTCGTAGTCGGCGGCGAGCTCGGCCAGCGCCTCCCGGGCCCGGGCGACCGGGCAGCGCAGCGCCGCGGCGAGGGTCTCCTCGTCGACCGGCCCGTCGAGCACGAACAGCAGCGCCTCGAGCCCGGCGCGCAGCGTGGCCGGGTCGGCCTCGACCTCGGGCTCGGGCTCGGGGGCGGGCGCGGGCGGGGGCGCGGGCATCCCGGGCAGCGGCAGCACGGTCTCCTCGACCGGCACCGGCGGCGGCTCCCCGGCGGCCGGCGCCGGCCGCTCGGCCACGCGGGCGGCCAGCTCGGCGGCGACGGCGTCCCAGACGGCGGGGTCCTCGTCGCGGTCGGCGGCCGCCTCGCGCGAGGCGGCGAGCTCGGCGGCCAGCGCGTCCCAGGAGATGGGGCGCGGCTGCTCCTCGGTCACCGGTCCTCCTCGTCCCGTTCGTCGTCCGCGACCGGGAGCGTCCCGCCCACCCACCGCACGTGCAGCTCGCCGAGCGGGGTGAGCTGGTCGAACACCACGCGCTGCTGACGGTAGAGCTCCAGCAACGCGAGGAAGCGCGCGACCACCTCGAGGGTGTGCGCGCAGTCGGCGGTCAGCGCGCGAAAGCTGGCGGTGCCGGCCTCGGCCAGCCGGTTGCGCACCACGAGCAGCTGCTCGGCGACGCTGACCGGCGGGGCGTGCAGGTGGGTCACGCTGACCGTCGGCGGGGCCTTCGGCGTCAGGATCCGGGTCGCCAGCGCGGCGAACTGCTCCGGCGTGACGCCGAGCAGCACCTCCGGCACCTGGTCGGCGAAGCGGGGATCGGGGCCGGCGTCGCGGCCGTACCGGAGGACGGCGCCGGCCTCCCGCTCGCGCAGGAACGCCGCCGCCTCCTTGTACGCGCGGTACTGCAGCAGCCGGGCGAACAGCAGGTCGCGGGCCTCGAGCAGCTCGAGGTCGTCCTCGTCCTCCACCTCGGCGGCCGGCAGCAGCCGGGCGGCCTTGAGGTCGAGCAGCGTGGCGGCGACGACGAGGAACTCGCTGGCCTGGTCGAGGTCCAGCTCGTCGCCGAGCGCGCGCAGGTGGGCGATGAACTCGTCGGTGACCTGCGACAGCGCGATCTCGGTGACGTCGAGGCGGTGCTTGCCGATCAGCTGCAGGAGCAGGTCGAACGGCCCCTCGAAGTTGGTCAGCCGGACGGTGAACCGCCCGTCCGGCCGCGCCTCGGTCACGCGGGCAGCCTAGGACCGGTCGGCGTGCGCGCAGGTGCAGCCCCGGGGCCGGGAACCGCACCGCGGCGCACGACGACGCCGCGTCGTCAGCCCTTGAGGCGGCGGACCAGCACCGAGTCCTCGCCGGACTCGGCCAGGTCGGCCAGCAGCACCGCGATGGCCTCGCGCACGATCCGGCCGCGGTCGGCGGCCACGCCGTGCTGCGCGCGCAGGGTGAGGCGGGCGCTCTCCAGCGCCAGCAGCTCCTCGGCGGAGATGTAGACGGTGATCTTCTCGTCGTGCTTGGTCCGCTCGGCGCGCACCGCCCGGCCGCGGGTGCGCGGCGGCTGCGGCGCCATCGCCGGGGCGGGTGCCGGCGGCGTGCGGAACGAGGCCAGCGGGTCGGCGTCGGCGCCGGCCGGGACCAGGGTCAGCCCGGGCACGGCCTCCTCGACGCCGGGCACGGTGGCCGTGCGCCGCGGGGTGGTGGAGCGCAGCGCCGGCGAGCTCGTGGTCGCGGCGACGCTGGGCAGCTCGGTGACCTCCGGCTCGGCCGGGGTGTCGGTGCGGCGGAACAGCTCGGAGGCACCGGGGAGCACGGGACGGCGGGTCACAGTGCGATGACCTCCTTCGCCAGGTCGCGGAAGGCCGCGGCGCCCGAGGACGTCGGCGCCCACGTGGTGATCGGCTGGCCGGCGACCGTGGTCTCGGGGAAGCGCACCGTGCGGTGGATGACGGTCTGGAACACGGTGTCGCCGAAGGCCTCGACGACGCGGCTGAACACCTCGCGGCAGTGCACCGTGCGGGTGTCGTACATCGTCGCGAGGATCCCGGAGATCTCCAGCTCGGGGTTGAGCCGCTCCTTGACCTTCTCGATCGTGTCGACGAGCAGGGCGACGCCGCGCAGCGAGAAGAACTCGCACTCCAGCGGGATGATCACGCCGTGCGCCGCGGTGAGCGCGTTCACCGTGAGCAGGCCCAGCGACGGCTGGCAGTCGATGAGCACGTAGTCGTACTCGTCGCGGACGTCGGCCAGCACGCGCATCAGCGTCTGCTCGCGGGCGACCTCGCTGACCAGCTGCACCTCGGCGGCGGACAGGTCGATGTTGCTGGGCACCAGGTCCAGGCCCGGGATGTCGGTGTGCACGCGCACGTCGGCCAGCGTCGTCCGCCGCTCCATGAGCGCGTTGTAAATGGTGCGGTCCAGGTTCTGCGCCGGCACGCCCAGGCCCACCGACAGGGCGCCCTGCGGGTCCAGGTCGACCAGCAGCACCCGGCGGCCGTGCTCGACCAGCGCCGCGCCCAGGTTGATCGTCGACGTCGTCTTGCCGACGCCGCCCTTCTGGTTGCACATCGCGATGACCCGCGCGGGGCCGTGCTGGGTGAGCGGCTTGGGATCGGGCAGCGGGCGCTGCCGGGCCTTGGCCGGGTCCTGCCGCGAGGCGAGACCGCCCATCTCGGGCTCGGTGTCGCGCGGGCGCGCGACGGCCGGTGCCGCGTCCCCTCGGATCGCCATGGTCGTGTCGCCTCCAGCTCGGCCCGGTCCGGCGCGGCGCGCCGGGTGCGGTCTTCCCCACCGCTCGGGTGGACACGACGGTAGGGATCTGGCACGCCGTTGCCGAGGAGGCACGCCGTGTCGCGACCCCTGCTGGCAACCTGTGCCGACCCACCGCCACCGAAGACCCCTGGAGTTGGGCGACATCCGACGGACGACGACCCCGCGGGTTGTCAGGTCAGCGCCCTCGGGTGGCTGGTGGCGTACACCTCGCGCAGCCGGTCGACGGTGACCAGCGTGTAGACCTGCGTCGTCGTCACCGAGGCGTGCCCCAGCAGCTCCTGCACCACGCGGACGTCGGCGCCGCCGTCGAGCAGGTGGGTGGCGAAGCTGTGCCGCAGCGTGTGCGGGGAAACGGCGTCCACCGGGATCCCGGCGCGCTCGGCGGCCGTCCGCAGGATCGCCCAGGCGCTCTGCCGGGAGAGCGGGCCGCCGCGGGCGTTGAGGAACAGCGCGCCGGCCCGCCCGCGCGAGCTGCCGGCCGCGGCCAGCGCCGGGCGGGCGCGGACCAGGTAGTCCTCCACGGCGCGCAGCGCGTAGCTGCCCACCGGCACCACCCGCTGCTTGCCGCCCTTGCCGGCCAGCCGGACGACGGCCTGCCCGCGGTCGAGGTCGTCGACGGTCAGCCCCACGGCCTCGGAGATGCGCGCGCCGGTGCCGTACAGCAGCTCCAGCAGCGCCCGGTCGCGCAGCCCGCGCGGCCCCTCGAGCGCCCCGGCCGCCTCGATCAGCGCCACCACCGACTCCACCGGCAGCGCCTTGGGCAGCCGCCGGGCGGGGGCGGGCGGGCGCACCTCGTGCGCGACGTCGTCGGGTACCAGGCCGTCGAGCAGGGCGAACCGGTGCAGCCCGCGGACGGCGACCACGGCGCGCGCCGCGGAGGTGGCCGACAGCGGCGGGTGCTCGTCGTCCCCCCGGCGCAGGGCGGCCAGGAACGCCGCGACGTCGGACTCGGCGACCTCCCCCAGCCCGCGGACGCCCGCGGCGGCGAGGAACTCGGTGTAGCGGCGCAGGTCGCGGCGGTAGGAGGAGACGGTGTTGGCGGCCAGGCCGCGCTCGACGGTCAGGTGGTCGAGGTAGCCGGACACGACCCGCTCGACGGCGGGGCCGGCCGCGCGGGTGGGCAGCGTGCTGGTCAGAGGGGCACCTCCTCGAGCGCGACGGCAGGCAGGCCGTGCGCCTCGGCGACCTCGGGCAGCACCACCTGCCCGGCCGCGACGTTGACGCCGTGCGCCAGCGCCCGGTCGGCCCGCACCGCCGCCGACGTCCCCTCGTTGGCCAGGGCCATCACGTACGGGAGGGTGACGTTGGTCAGCGCGTGGGTCGAGGTGTTGGGCACCGCGCCCGGCATGTTCGCCACGCAGTAGAACACCGATCCGTGCACGGGGTAGGTCGGCGCGTCGTGCGTCGTGGGACGCGTCCCCTCGAAGCAGCCGCCCTGGTCGACGGCGATGTCGACGAGCACCGACCCGGGCTTCATGCGGGCCACGACGTCGTCGGTGACGAGCTTGGGCGCCCGTGCGCCCGGCACCAGCACCGCGCCGATCACCAGGTCCGCGTCGAGCACGGCGCGCTCGATCTCGTAGGCGTTGGACGCCACGGTCTGCAGGTGCCCCTGGTAGATCCGGTCGGCCGAGCGCAGCTTGTCGACGTCGCGGTCGAGCACGATCACCTCGGCCTGCATGCCCAGGGCGATGGCGGCGGCGTTCATCCCCGACACCCCGGCGCCCAGGACGACGACCTTCGCCGCGTACACCCCTGGCGCGCCGCCGAGCAGCACCCCGCGCCCGCCGTGCGCCCGCTCGAGCGCGGTGGCCCCGACCTGCGGCGCCATCCGGCCGGCCACCTCCGACATCGGGGCCAGCAGCGGCAGCCGGCCGTCCGCGGTCTGCACCGTCTCGTAGGCGATCGCGGTGGTGCCGGACTCGACCAGCGCCTGCGTGCACTCGCGGGACGCGGCCAGGTGCAGGTAGGTGAACAGCGTCTGCCCGGCGCGCAGCCGCCCGTACTCCTCGGCGACCGGCTCCTTGACCTTGAGCAGCAGGTCGGCGTCGGCCCACACGTCGTCAGCGTCGGCGACGATCCGCGCCCCGGCGGCGACCAGGTCGTCGTCCGGGATCGAGGAGCCCTCCCCCGCCCCCTTCTCGACGAGCACCGTGTGCCCGGCGCGGGTCAGCTCGTGCACCCCGGCGGGGGTGAGCGCGACCCGGTACTCGTGGTTCTTGACCTCTCGGGGGACCCCGACGCGCATGTCCGCTCCCGGTCCGGCCCGGTCCCGAGGTCGTCGGCACCCTGGCCTGTCTCACGGTTCGTGTTCCGGCGTCCCGGTCGGGGGCGCTCCGCGCGGAGTCTAGGAGGGCCGCCCGCCGATCCGCCGGTCGTCGCTCGGCCTGCCGGGCGGCGCGGCCTGACCGACCATGGGCCGCATGCGCCTGTACGCCGAGCGACCGGACAAGCGGCTGACCCAGGTGCTGGGCGACGTCGGGATGCTGGCGTGGGTCGTCCTGTGGGTGCTGGTCGCGCGGGCCGTGCACGGCGCGGTGCACGCCCTGGCCGAGCCCGGGGAGGCGGTCGAGTCCCTGGGCCGCTCGGTCGCCGACAGCATGGGGTCGGCCGCCGACGTCGCCTCCGACGTGCCGGTGGTCGGCGACGAGCTGTCCACCCCGTTCGACGCGCTGGGCTCGGCCGGGGAGTCGGTCGGCGGCGCCGGGCAGGCCGCCCAGGACGCCGTCGGCACGCTCGCGTTCTGGCTGGCCGTCGTCCTCGTCGTGCTGCCGGTGGGCTGGCTGCTGCTGCGCTGGCTGCCGGGGCGGCTGGCCTGGGCCCGGGAGGCGACGGCGGTCTCGCGGCTGATGGAGGCCCGGGACGCCGACCTCGAGCTGCTGGCCGCCCGCGCGGTCGCCACCGCCCCGCTCCCCCGGCTGGCCGCACTGCCGCCGGGGACCGGCGCCGCCTGGCGGGCCGGCGACCCGGCCGCGACCCGCGCGCTGGCGGCCCTGGAAGCCCGGCGGCTGGGCCTTCAGCTGCCCGCGCCGGAGCAGGCGGGCTCCGGGGCGACCGTCCCCGGCTGAGCGACCCGGGCTGCGCCGACGCCTCGGCGACGGTCCGCTCGGCGTCCTCGGCCAGCAGCAGCCCCTCGTCGACCAGGCGCCGGGCCCTCCGCCGGCTCGGCTCAACTCCCGGCCGGTCGGTGCCGATGGTCCGGGCGAGACCGGAGGTGGGGATGGGACAGGCGCGACGGGGCGGGCGCGGGCCGGTGCGTCGACGGCCGGCGCGGCGGCGTCGCTCCCTCGCCTCCGGCGCCGGCACCGCGGCCGCGGCCGTCGCGGTCGGCCTGGTCGTGCTGGGCGCGCCGGCCACCGACCTGGCCGCGCAGGTCTCCGCCTCCTGGGCGCCGTTCCGCGACGCCGGGACGACGGTCGACCAGGTGCCGCAGGTGCCGCGGGTGCCCGACCTGTCCGGCGGCGTCGTCGACCCCGAGCCGCGGGTGGACACCCCAGGGGTCGCCGTGCCGGTGCCGCGGGACGTCGACATCGAGATCGTGCCGCCGACGGTGCCCCGCGGGGTCATCCCGGAGTTCGAGCCGCCGCCGGCGACCTGCGGCGGGTACAGCAGCCCGCGGCGGATCCTGCCCGCCGTCGTCCCCGCGGCCGGGTCGGCCACGCTGAGCTGGATGGCCGACAGCGACAACGACGCGGTGGTCGGCTACCGGGTGCAGGCGGTGAGCCAGCAGCTGGCCACGGGCGCGCAGCCGGAGCCGCCGCAGGTCGTCGTCGGCCAGCGCGACGACTGCGGCGAGGTGACCGCGACGATCACCGGGCTCACCCCCGGCGTCCCCTACGTCTTCTGGCTGGAGGAGCAGGTGTGGGACGAGCAGTCCCAGCGGATGCGCCACCTCCAGGTCGGCACCACGGACCCGGTCCTCATCCCCTGACCCCCTGAGGCATGGGAAGCCACACGCACCTCACGAGCCCCAGGACGTGCGTGAAGCTTCCTGTGCCCCGAGCGGCGGAGGGGAGGGTCAGCTCGCGTCGGCCGGGCGCAGGGACGGGCCGCCGGCGCGGTACCGGTCGGCGGCGAGCAGCCCCACCACCGCGGCCGGGTTGCGGATCTCCCCGGCGAACACCCGCGCGACCGCCTCGGCCAGCGGCACCCGCTCGACGGTCATGTCGAGCTCCTCGTGCTCGACGGTGAACCCCTCGGGGCGGTCGGCGGCGGAGAGCCCCTCGGCCAGGTAGACCAGCACCGCCTCGTCGCAGAAGCCGGGACTGGAGAAGTAGGTGGCCAGCAGCGACCAGCGGTCGGCGGCGAGCAGCACCTCCTCGGCCAGCTCCCGCTTCGCCGTCGCCAGCGGCGGCTCGCCGTCGGCGTCGCGCAGCCCGGCCGGCAGCTCCCACAGGTAGCCACCGACCGGGTGCCGGTACTGCCGCAGCAGCACGACCCGGCCCTCGTCGTCGAGCGCGACGACGGCGACCGCGCCGGGGTGGCGGACCACCTCGCGGACGCTCTCCCCGCCGCCGGGCATCGCGACGGTGTCCAGGTCGAGGCTGATGACCCGGCCGTCGTGCACGCGCTCGCTGGAGACCAGCCGGTAGGCGCCGTCGGCGGCCGGCTCCGTCATCGCTCGACTCCGGGCTCGTTCCGCTCCTCGGTCGTTCCTCGCTGCGAGGCTCGCTCACCCGTCGTCGTCGGCATCTAGATGCCGACCTTCTCGTCCTCGGACTCCTCGACCGGCACCGGCAGCCGCGCGGACTCCTGGAACTCGACGGCGGCCTGCACGAACGCGGCAAACAGCGGGTGCGGCCGCGTCGGGCGGCTCTTCAGCTCCGGGTGCGCCTGGGTGCCGACGAAGAACGGGTGCGACTCCCGCGGCAGCTCGACGAACTCCACCAGCAGCCCGTCCGGCGACGTGCCGGAGAAGACCAGCCCGGCCTCCGACAGCCGGTCGCGGTAGGCGTTGGCCACCTCGTAGCGGTGCCGGTGCCGCTCGGTGATCTCGGTGCTGCCGTAGGCCGCGGCCACGACCGAGCCCCGCTGCAGCGCCGCCGGGTAGCTGCCCAGCCGCATCGTGCCGCCCATGTCGCGCTCGCCGGCGACGACGTCGACCTGGCTGGCCATGGTGGCGATGACCGCGTCGGGCGTCTCGGGGTCGAACTCGGCGGAGTTGGCCTCCGGCAGCCCGGCGACGTCCCGGGCGTACTCGATGACCATGCACTGCAGACCCAGGCAGAGGCCGAGCGTCGGGATGCCGTTGACCCGGGTGTGCCGGATCGCGCCGAGCTTGCCCTCGATGCCGCGGACGCCGAACCCGCCGGGGATGCAGACGCCGTCGACGCCGGAGAGCGCCTTCTCCGCGCCCTCGGGGGTCTCGCAGTCGTCCGAGGGCACCCAGCGCAGCTTCACCCGGCTGCGGTGGGCGAACCCGCCGGCCCGCAGCGCCTCGCTGACCGACAGGTAGGCGTCGGGCAGGTCGATGTACTTGCCGACCAGCGCGATCTCCACCGTCTGCTTCGGCCGGTGCACCCGCTCCAGCAGGTCGCCCCAGACGGTCCAGTCGACGTCGCGGAACGGCAGGCCCAGCCGGCGGACGACGTAGGCGTCCAGGCCCTCGCGGTGCAGCACCTTGGGGATGTCGTAGATCGACGGGGCGTCGGCGCAGGAGATCACGCCCTCGGCGTCGACGTCGCACATCAGGCTGATCTTGCGCTTGAGGGAGGTGCCGATCTCCCGGTCGGAGCGGCAGACCAGCGCGTCGGGCTGGATGCCGATGCTGCGCAGCGCGGCGACCGAGTGCTGGGTCGGCTTGGTCTTCAGCTCGCCGGACGGCGCGATGTAGGGCACCAGCGAGATGTGCAGGAAGAAGCAGTTGTCGCGGCCGATCTCGTGCCGGACCTGGCGGGCCGCCTCGAGGAAGGGCAGCGACTCGATGTCGCCGACGGTGCCGCCGATCTCGGTGATCACGACGTCGACCCGCTCGCCGTCGCCGTCCTCGGCCCAGCCGCCGGCGCCGGCCAGGATGCGGGCCTTGATCTCGTTGGTGATGTGCGGGATGACCTGGACGGTGTCCCCGAGGTACTCCCCGCGCCGCTCCTTGGCGATGACGTCCGAGTACACCTGGCCGGTGGTCACGTTGGCCCGGCCGCCGAGGTCGGTGTCCAGGAACCGCTCGTAGTGCCCGATGTCCAGGTCGGTCTCGGCGCCGTCCTCGGTGACGAAGACCTCGCCGTGCTGGAACGGGTTCATCGTCCCGGGGTCGACGTTGAGGTAGGGGTCCAGCTTCTGCATGGTGACCCGCAGGCCGCGGCTGGACAGCAGCGCGCCCAGCGAGCTGGCGGTCAGTCCCTTCCCCAGGGACGACACGACCCCGCCGGTGACGAAGACGAACTTCGTCGGCTGGGAGTTGTGGAGGAGGCTCCGGGACCCGGACTGATCAAGCGTTCTCGACGGTCGACCCACGGGAGACCACCGTAACACGGTCGGCCTCGCCGTCCGGGCCGGACGAGGAGGTGCTCTCGGCCACGTCGGCGGGGGTGCCGGCGCCCCGCGGCGGGCCCGTGGCCAGCCACACCAGCAGGGGGACGAGCAGGGTCGCGGCGGTGCCGGGGACGGCGACGCCCGAGTCGTTGACCGCGGCGCCCAGGGCGAGGCTCAGCGCCGCCGACAGCAGCGCGGCGCGGACGACGGCGGCGTCGTCGGGCCGCAGCCGCGCCCGCCCGGCCGCGGTCGGCCGGCGCTCGCCCCGGTGGTTGCGCAGCAGCCCGCCCCGCCGGACCAGCCAGACCGCGGCGACGAGCGCGACCGGCAGCATCCAGGCCAGCGGGCTGCGCATGAGGATGTCGAGGTTGGCCTCGGCCTTGCGGCCGACCACCGTCCACGCCTCGCCGGTGAGCACCTGCTCCACGAAGCGGCCCAGGTGGGTGCGGTCCTCGGCCGGGCGCAGCCAGTCCAGCACCGCGACGGTGCCGACGGCGAGCACGGCCAACCCCAGCACGCCGGCCAGCCGGACGACGGTGACCCGCGTGCGGGTGAGCAGCATCGCCAGCAGCACGAACCCCGGCAGCGCGGCGAGCACCCCGCCGAAGTCCCGGCCCAGCGGCGGCGCGCCGATCACCCCCACCAGCACCGCGCCGACGGCGAGCACGGCGAGCCCGGTGACCGCCCGGGCCCGCTCCGGCCGCGCCCGCCGGCCGGCGACGGTGGCCAGGCCCGCGGCGACCAGCAGCCCGGAGACCGACAGCAGGCCGAAGCTGAGGTTGCCGTAGCCGGTGAACCGGCCGGCGACGATCGGGTCGTAGCCCAGCGGCGCCACCATCTCCAGGTTCGACCCGGTGAGCACGTCGCCGACCAGGGTGGCGAGGGTGACGGCGACGACGACGGCGGCCGGGCCCAGCCGCCGGCGCCGCCACGGGCCCAGCGCGGCGACGGCGAGGACGGCGGCGTCCGCGGCGAGCACCGCCGCGGTGAGCGCGGCCAGCGGCGCCCCGGACCGCTCCCACGGCACCAGGCCGCCCAGGTAGGTGGCGGCCGGCAGCGCCGCGGCGGCCAGCGCCAGCGTCCGCACCGCGGCGACCTGCCGGGCGCCGCGCGCGCCGTCGGTCCGCACGCCGTCCAGCCGCCCGTGCCCGCCCGGGCCGGGCCGCAGGCGGACGCCGAGCACCACCGCGCCGGCGACGACGACGAGCGCGGACACGGTGACCAGCGACCAGAAGAAGTAGCCGGTGTTGCGGTGGTGGGTGGTCGCGGCGACGTTGGCGCGGACCAGCGAGTCCACCGCCTCGGCCAGCTCCGGCCGCTCCCCCGAGGCGCGCATCGGCTGGCCGTTGAACGACGCGGGCCGCTCCTCCCCCAGCGCGCGCAGCGCGGTCGGGGCGACGTCGATGAGCTGCGCGTAGGGCACCCGCCCGGTGCTGGCCGAGGTCAGCCAGCCGGCGCCGAAGCCCGGGCCGCGGGCCAGGCCGACGTGCAGCTGCGGGCGGCCGTCGTTGACCTCCGAGATGCCCTGCAGGAGCAGCAGCGTCTCCCCCGGCAGCGCGTCGGCGGCGGCCCGCAGCCGGCCGATCGCCTCGTCGATCCGGGCCAGCGCGGCCGCCCGCGGCTCGGGGTCGGTGCCGTCGTCGGTCTGCTCGACGCCCGGCCGGCCGGCGGTCAGCAGCGCGTCGAGGGAGACCAGCGACAGCGGGCAGCCGGCCAGCAGCGCGTCCAGGCCGGCGGCGTCGGTGGGCAGCACGTCGAGCCGGCTGAGCTCGACGCCGTCGGCGGCCACGGCCAGCGGGGCCGCCCGGCCCACGGTGGTGGCGCAGCCGACGGCCCGCCCCAGCGCGGCCGGCTCGGCGCCGAAGCGGGCCGTGCCAGCGTCGTCGGCGGTGCGCTGCACGGTGGCCCGCGGGTCCTCCAGGCCGACGGCGACCAGCCGCTCCTGCAGGCCGCAGTAGGTGAGCGAGGTGTCCACCGCCGGCTCCTCGTCCACCGGCGGCGCGGTGGGCGCGGCGGGGTCGGCCGGGTCCTCGGGGATGGGCACGGTCGGCAGCGGCACTGGCGGCAGGCCGTCGTCCGGGCCGGGCACGCGCACCCGGTTGCCGGCGCCGACGGTCGCCCAGCCGTCCAGCACGCAGGTGGTGCCGCGGGCGGCCCGCACCGACATCGCGCCGATCGTGGACTCCCCGGCCAGGGCCCACAGCTGCGGCGTCCCCTCGGGGGTGACGTCGGCCCAGGTGAGCCCGGGCACGCCGACGACGAGCACCCGGTCGGCGCGGACGTCGTCGGCGGCGGGGGCCGCGCCGGCCGGGCCCGCCGCACCGAGCAGCAGCGCGAGCACGGTGAGGACGACGGCGACGGCGCGGCCGGTCACGGCGCACCTGCCGCGGGCGGTCCGAGCAGCTCACGGTAGACGGCGACCAGGGTGCGGGCGGTGGCGGCCTCGTCCGGCCAGCCCGCGGCCTGCCGGCGGCCGGCCTCGGCGAGGTCCCGGGCGCGGGCGGGGTCGCCGAGCACGCGCGTCACGGCGGCGGCGAGGGCGGGAGCGTCCCCGACGGGCACGAGCTCGGCGGCGTCGCCGAGCAGCCCGGGCAGGCCGCCGGTGCGGGTGGCCACCAGCGGCGTCCCGGAGCGCAGCGCCTCCTGCGCGGTCAGCGAGCGGGCCTCCCACCGGGAGGGCAGGACGCACAGGTCGGCGGCGGCGAGCAGGTCGGCGACGTCGTCGCGCCGGCCCAGCAGCACCACGGGCAGCCGCTCGGCGGTGATCCGGGCCTGCAGCTCCCCGTGCAGCGGCCCGTCCCCGGCGATGACGACCAGCGGGCCGTCGGACCACTCCCGCGCCGCGTCGAGCAGCACGTCGTAGCCCTTCTGCGGGTGCAGCCGCCCGACGGCGACGACCAGCGGCCGGCCGTCGGGGACGCCGAGCTCCGCGCGCAGCTCCGCCGCGCCGCGCGTGGCCGGCGGCAGCGCGGGGGCGCTCACCGGCGCGGTGCGGACGTCGGGGGCGCCGAGCCGGCGGGCGTTGTCGGCCAGGTCGTCGGAGGCGGCCAGCACCAGGTCCGCGCCGCGCACGGTGGCCCGCTCCGCGGCGCCCAGCACCCGCCGCTTCAGGCCGCCGCCGCCCTCGGGCAGCGCGTTGTGCAGGGTGAGCACCAGCGGCCGGCGGCGCGCGCCGGGCCCGCGCAGCGCCGCGGCCGCGACCAGGCCGGCCCGCAGGCCGTGCGCGTGCACCAGGTCGGCGCCGGCCAGCGCGCGGCGCAGCTGCAGCACCGCCCGGGCGTCGGCCACCGGGTCGAGCCCGGCGCTGATCCCGACCCCGGCGAAGTCCGCGCCGGCGGCCCGGAAGCCGAACAGCTCCTCGGTCGCGGGGGCGCCGCAGACCAGCACCTGCGCGCCGGCCGCGCGCACCGCCGGCAGGACGGCGCGCACGTGGGTGCCCACCCCGCCGGTGCTGGTGGCCAGCACCTCGGCGACGCGGCGTCCGGCCAGGGGCGGGGTGCTGCCCGGGTCAGGGCTCACCGCGCACCTCCCGCCGTCCCCGCCGTCCCCGCCGTCCCCGCCGTCCCCGCCGTCGTGGCCTCCGGCTGCGGGTCGGGGGCCCGCAGCGCGCGCACGGCCGCGGTGAGCGGTCCCCGCGCGGTGCCCATCATGGTGGCCGCCGCCACGACCAGCACGACCACGGCCACGCACGCCCCGGCGAGCAGCGCGCCGAGCGGGCCGGTGCCGGGCACCGGGTCGGCGCCCAGCAGGCGGGCCACGCCGAGCCCGGCGGCCGCGCCGAGGGCCGCGGCGAGCAGCGCCGGCAGCCCGGCCCGGGTCAGCCCGGTCAGCGCGCCGGCCCCGGCGACCCGGGCGACGACGACCAGCAGCGCCGCCCCGGCGACGGTGACCCCGAGGGTGTGCCCGGCGGCCAGCGCGAGCGCCCGGTCGGCCGGGTCCAGCGCGCCGGCGAGGACGACGTCGGCGGCCACGGCGAGCGCCCAGCCTCCGACCACGCACACCGTGGGCGCCCGCCACAGCCCCTGGGCGTACAGCGCCCGGGTGAGGAAGGCGACGAGCCCGTAGCCGAGCAGGCCGGGGGCGAAGGCGATGATCGTGTCGCGCAGCGCGGCGACGGTGCCGTCGTCCTCCTGGAGCAGGAACACCCGGGCGATCGGGCCGGCGGCGCCGACCAGCACCGCGGCGGCCACGGCGGAGGCGACGGTGCCCAGGGTCACCGCCGGCGCCAGCGCGCGGGCGAACCCGGCCCGGTCGCCGCGCTCGGCCCGCTCGGCCAGCCCGGGGTAGGCGGAGGTGGCCAGCGGCACCGCGAGCGCCGCCCACGGGACCAGGAACAGCGTGAGGCCGGCGGTGTAGACGACCTGGGTGCCGTCGGGGGCGTCGGTGTTGGCCAGCCGGATGGCGACGGCCGCGACCAGCTGCTGCCCGGCGAGGGTGAGCACCCCGGCCAGGGCCAGCCGGGCGACCCGCGGGGCGACGCCGACCGGGAAGCGCAGCGTCGGGCGCAGGCCCAGCCGCAGCCGGCGCACCGGCACGAGCAGGCACAGCGACAGCGCCGCCACGCCCAGCGTCGTCCCGACGCCGAGGACGAGCTCGGCCGGACGGTCGAGGTCGCCGACGTCCCGCCCGCCGGCCGAGGCGGCGAACAGCAGGTACGCCCCGGCGACGACGACGCTGGACAGCAGCGGCGCGATCGCGGGGCCGGCGAACCGGCGGTGGGCCTGCAGCACGCCGGCGAGCACGACGGCGAGGCCGTAGAACACCACCTGCGGGGCGAAGACGAGCAGGAAGCGGGCGGCGAGGTCGACCTCCGCGGCCGGGCCGCCGCCGAGCAGCAGCCGCGCGATCGGCCCGGCCAGCAGCGCGAGGAGCACCGCCAGCGGGGTCAGCACCAGCAGCGTCCAGCCGAGCAGGGCCGAGGCGGTGCGGCGGACCTGGTCGCGGTCGCCGGCGGCGATCCCCCCGGCCAGCATCGGCACGACCAGGCTGGCCAGCGCCCCGCCCGCGACGACCTCGAAGACGATGTTGGGCACGGTGTTGGCCGCGGTGTAGGTGTCGCCGGTGCTGTCGGCGCCGACGGCGTTGGTGAACACCAGCGTCCGGCCGAAGCCGGCGAGCCGGGCGAGGACGGTGAGCGCCGCGATGAGCGCGGCCGCGCCGGCGACGCCGCGGGCCACCTGCCGCGCGCTCACGACCGGCGGCGGCCGAGCCGGTCCAGCTCCCGCAGGCCGGGGGTGGCCTCGATGACCCGGGTGAAGCTGACCTCCTCGCTGGCCAGGGTGAGGCCGACGACGCCGGACAGCAGCGCCGCGCGGGCGGGGCGCGACCGGAGCGCGGCCAGCCGCAGGCCCAGCAGCGCGCCGACGGCGTTGGCGCCGCTGTCGCCGAGCATGACCCGCTCGCCGAGGTCGGCGGGCAGGACCGCGAGCGTGGCGCCCAGCGGGCCGGCCGACAGCCCGCCGGCGGGCCCGCCGAGCGTGCCGGCGGCCAGCAGCGCGGCCACCTTGCCGGCGCGGCCGGGGCGCAGGTCGAGCAGGTTGAGCAGGTTCGCGGTGCCCGCGACCAGGCCCGTGGTCAGCACGCCGTCGGCCAGGGCCGCGGACAGCGGCGTCCCGGGCCGGCGGGTCAGCGCCGCGGCCGCGGCCGCGGCGGCGCCGATGCCGGCGACCTTGACCGCGCCGGCCGAGACCCGCCCGGCGCGCAGCGCGCGCAGGTGGCCGGCCAGGCCCTTGTCGCCGGCCTGCTCGGGGCGGGCGCCGGCGAGGTCGTCGTAGCCGCCGACGACCCCGGAGACGCCGCCGACCAGCGCGGCGGCCGCGGCCGTGCCCGGCGGCGCCCCGAGGGCGGCGGTCGCCGTGGCCGCGGCGGCCAGCGCCGGGCCGCCGAGCAGCGACACCGGGCGGCCGGCGTAGTTGGTCCGCCGCCACGGCGCGCCCGCGGGCCGGGCGGCGAGCGCCGCGCCGGCGGCCAGCCCGGCGCGGGCGGCCGCGGCGCCGCCGAGCGCGAGCAGCAGCCGGCGCGGGGCGGGCCGCGGCGGGCGGGGCGCGGTCACGGGGTCGCGGCGGGCACCGGCGGCACGGGCTGGGTGTCCTCGCCGGTGCCGTACTTGCCGGAGGTCCCCTCGCCCTCGGCGCCGAGCGCGAGGACGGCGCTGATCCGCCCGGCCGCGCCCTCGACGTTGTCGACCGTGGACACCAGCGCCGACACCTCCGGGTCCGCGCGGACGACGCCGACCAGGCCGTTCTCGCCGGCCGACGCGGCGTCTCCGGCGACGACGGCGCCGGAGCCGGTGGCGTCCAGGGCGGTGACCAGGTCGACCAGGATGCCCAGGCGCTCCGCGGCGTCGTCGCCCTCGACGACGCCGGCCGTGAGGACGAGCACGTGGTCGGCCGGCTGGATCGACGGCGACTCCTGGGTCAGCACGTCCAGCGTCGAGAGCCCGGAGAGCACGGAGGACAGCTGGGCGGTGTCCGGGGCGGGCACCACGCCGGGCGGGTTGACCAGCACCTGCGCGAGGACGGCGGCGACCAGCTCGCCGGTGTCGTCGGTGGAGGGCAGGGTCACCCCCGGCGGGCGGCCGGTGCCGGTGACGTAGCCCTGCAGGGCGGCGTCGTTGGCCGGGTCGCTGTAGCCCTCGGTCAGCCGGATGGTGCCGGTGACCGTGCCGCCGGCCTGGTCGATCAGCGCCGTCACCGCGTCGACGGTGTCCTCGTCGACGTCGTCGCCGTCCAGCACGAGCGCGACGGTGCGGTCGGTCAGGGTGTCGGCGACCAGCGCCGGGCCCACCGCCTCCTCGAACAGGTCGCCGGTGTCGAGGCGCCCCTGCAGGGCCTGGGTGGTGTCCTCGAGGTTGCGCTTGTCCTCCTGCAGCCCCGTGACCTGGTCCTCCAGGTCGTCGAGGACCCGGCCGTTGAGCGCCGTCGTCCCGATGACGATGCCGAGCGCGATGGCCAGGAAGACCGCGACCAGGGAGACGATGTGGTACCGGAAGTCGATCACGAGAGGAGGTTCTCCAGCCAGAACATGAAGCCGTCCCACTTGTCGACCAGCAGGTCGAAGTAGATCTGCCCGGCCGTGGAGGCGGCCAGGGCCGCGCCGATGGAGACCAGCGCGGCCAGGACGAGGACGACGAGGGTGAGGGTCGAGATGCGGCTGCGGTACAGCCGGCTGACGCCCTTGGCGTCCACCAGCTTGCCGCCCAGCCGCAGCCGGGTGAGGAAGGTCGAGGCCATGCCGCCGCGGCCCTTGTCGAGGAACTCCACGAGCGTCGCGTGGGTGCCGACGGCGACGATCAGCGAGGCGCCCTTCTCGTCGGCCAGCAGCATCGCGATGTCCTCGCTGGTCGCCGCGGCCGGGAAGGTGATGGCGTCGACGCCGAGCTCCTGCACGCGGGCCAGGCCCGGGGCGCGGCCGTCGGCGTAGGCGTGCACGACGACCTCGGCGCCGGAGCGGAGCACGTCGTCGCTGACCGAGTCCATGTCGCCGATGATCATGTCCGGCGTGTGGCCGGCCTCGATGAGCGCGTCCGCGCCGCCGTCGACGCCGATGAGCACCGGCCGGTAGTCGCGGATGTAGGACCGCAGCGCCTGCAGGTCCTCCTTGTAGTCGTAGCCGCGGACGACGATCAGGACGTGCCGGCCGTCGATCCGGGTCCGCACGTCGGGCACGCCGACGCCGTCGAGCAGGAGCGCGCGCTCCCGCTTCATGTACTCCATCGTGTTGGCCGCGAAGGCCTCGAGCTGGGTGGACAGCCCCGCCTTCGCCTCGGCCATCGCGTCGGCGATCGTCCCGGTGGTCTGCACCGCGCCCTTGGCGACCGGCGTGCCGTCGGCCAGGTACAGGGTGTCGCCGTCCAGCCGGACCTGCGCGCCCTCCTTGAGGGCGCCGAACACGTCCTTGCCGACGCCGTCCAGCAGCGGGATGCCCGCCTCGGCGATGATCCCGGGGCCGAGGTTGGGGTACCGGCCGGAGATGCTCGGGGCGGCGTTGACCACGGCCGCGACCCGGCAGGCGACCAGGGAGTCGGCGCTGACCCGGTCGATGTCGACGTGGTCGATGACCGCGATGTCGCCGGGCTGCAGCCGCTTGGTGAGGTTCTTGGTGCGGCGGTCGAGCCGGACGGTGCCGGTCACGCCTGACACCTGCTCCTGGCCCCGGCTCCGTCGCAAGGTGCCGATGCGCATACCCGCGATGCTCCCATGCAGCGGGACGGCACTCTCCGTCCGACGCGCAGCCGCGATCAACCGGTCACGCAGAGTGTGCGACACGACGGGCCGCGCGACACGCGGACGGCGCCCGATCGGTCCGCTCAGCCGGACCGGTCCGTCCCGGTCTCTAGCGTTGGTCCTCGTGACACACGGGGCACCAGCGCTGATCCACCCGGCCGTCCTCGACCCGGACGTCGACCCTGCTCAGGACCGCGTCGACCACGGCGGTGGTGCGCCCGCTGCGGAGGGCGGGACCCCGACGAGCCCGCCCGACCGCGACGCCGGCTCCCCCGCCGACGACGGGGAGGCAGGGGTCGCCGGCGACGAGGACGAGGCGCCCACCCGCGGCCGCCGGGGCCGGCGGGCGCTGCGCGGGCCCGGCCTCCGGGAGCGCCGCCGCCAGCAGACGCGGGCGCGGATCGTCGACGCGGCGGCCGAGCTGTTCGCCGAGCGGGGCTTCGACGCGGTCAGCGTGGTGGAGATCGCCCAGCGCGCCGGCGTGGTGGAGAAGACCGTGTTCAACCACTTCCCGGTCAAGGAGGGGCTGGTCTTCGAGGCGGACCCGCCGATGCGGGCCGCGCTGCTCGACGCGGTGGCGCACCGGCCGGCCGGGGAGTCGGTGACGGCGGCGGCCGGCAGCTTCGTCGTCGCGGCGATGAGCGGGCTGGGCTCGGCGGAGGCGGCGCGCGGGGTCGCGGAGATGGCCGCGGTGATCCGCGGCAGCCGGACGCTGCAGGTGCGCGAGCGGGAGATCCTCGGCGAGCTGACGGCGGCGCTCGCCGCGCTGATCGCCGAGGAGACCGCCGCCGAGCCGGGGGCGCTGGAGCCCTGGCTGGCCGCCCACGCGGTGCTGGGGCTCTACGCCGGGCTGCTGGAGCTGGCCCGCGACCGCGTCCTGGCCGGGGTCACCGGGCCGGCGCTGTCGGCCGAGCTGCGCGCCCGCGGCGACCGCGGCCTGGCGCTGCTGCAGTTCGGCCTGGCCGGCTACGCCAAGCGCCGCTGAGGAGGCGGTGCCGGCCGGTGCGGCCGGCACCGCGTCACAGCTGGAGGGCGCGGGCCAGCTGGGTGGTGCGGTCGCCGGGGATGGCGTCGTCGCAGGTGAACAGGGCGACGGCGACCATGTACTCGGCCTCCCCCGCCCAGCCGCGGCCCTCGGCGACGATGCGGCGGATGTGCTCGGCGACCTTCGGCTCGGCGCTGTAGGGGCCGTAGTCCAGGCCCATCGCGAGGAAGTTGGCCACCCGGTAGCCGAGGTCGGCGGCGGTGCCGAGCGTCGTGACGGGGTCGGAGTAGCTGGGGACGGCGACGATCACGTTGTCGTAGCCGGCCTTGAGCAGCGCCAGCGACAGGTCGTTGCCGTAGTAGCCGCCCCACAGCTCGGGCATCCGGATGTCCCGGTCGGGGGCGGGGATGTAGGGCGGGTTGGCTATGACGGTCCGCGCCGGCGGGCCGCCGGCGGAGTCCGCGCCGTCGAAGAAGTCGCCGAGCTCGACGGTGTAGCGCTCGGCCACGCCGCGGGCGGCGATGTTGGCGCGAGCCTGCTCCACCGACGGGGCGCTGATGTCGAAGCTGCGCACCCGCAGCCCGGGCAGGCCGGCGACGACGTCGGCGATGGCGGTGGCGTCCCCGGTGCCGAGCTCGACCACGCCGTCGCGCTCCCAGCCCAGCTGCTCCCGGTAGTGCTGGAGCAGCATGCACACGCTGAACCCGTAGTGCGCCGACTCGTCGGCGGAGGAGAAACAGCTCACCGCGCGGCCCCGGCGCGGGGCGTCACGAGCGGCCGGGGGTCGTCGTCGACCAGGTGTCGGTTGCGCACGACCGACCCCCTACCCCCGCCTCCGCGCGCTCACTCCTCCCCTCCCCCGGACGGTGGCACGAGCTGTCAGGAACGAGCCGTGGCCGCCACCGCCAGCAGTTCGCGGGCGTGGGCCTGGCCGGTGTCGCTGTCGGCCAGGCCGGAGAGCATCCGGGCGAGCTCGCGGACCCGGTCCTCCTCCTCCACCGCGCGGATGTCGGTGGCGGTGACCCCCGCACCGGTGTCCGGGGACTTGTCGACGACCAGGTGCGTGTCGGCGAACGCGGCGACCTGCGCCAGGTGGGTGACGACGACGACCTGGTGGTCGCGCGCCAGCCGCGCCAGCCGCCGGCCGATCTCCCCGGCCGCCTGCCCGCCGACGCCGGCGTCGACCTCGTCGAACACCATCACCGGCACGGGGTCGGCGCCGGCGAACACGACCTCGATGGCCAGCATGACCCGGGAGAGCTCGCCGCCGGAGGCGCCCTTGTGCACCGGCCGCGGCGGGGCGCCGGGGTGGGCGGCCATGAGCAGCGCCACCTCATCGACCCCCTCCGGGCCCGGCTCCTCGGGGTGGCTGTCGATGGAGAAGGACACCCGGGCGCTCTTCATCGCCAGCCCGGCCAGCTCGGCGCCGACCTCGGCGGCGAACCCGTCGGCGGCGGCGCGGCGCCCC
Source organism: Blastococcus sp. SYSU D00868 (assembly GCF_054050575.1). Classification (NCBI taxonomy): domain Bacteria; kingdom Bacillati; phylum Actinomycetota; class Actinomycetes; order Geodermatophilales; family Geodermatophilaceae; genus Blastococcus; species Blastococcus sp. SYSU D00868. The sequence goes on along the minus strand of NZ_JBJGZO010000021.1, from coordinate 9,776 downwards.
TCGGACACCGCGCGCCCGAGCTCGTCGACCTCGGCGCGGGCGGCGTCCCGCTCGGCGGCCAGCGCCTCCAGCGCCTCGTCGGAGACGTCGAGCTGCTCGAGCCGGCCGCGGGCCTCCTCGGCCCAGGCCAGGACTCCGGCCACGCCCTCGCCGGGGTCGGCGTACTTGCGGACCAGCGCGGTGAGGGCGGCGCGGCGGTCCAGCACCTCGGCCAGCCGCGCCGGGTCGGCGTCGAGGTCGGCCAGGTAGCTGGCCAGCTGCCCGGCCACGTCGGAGACGACGGCGACCGCGTCGGCGAGGTCCTGGGCCAGCAGGACCAGCGTCGGGTCGCCCGAGGCGGCCAGGGTGCGCTCGGCGGTGGCGAGCGCGGCGGTGGCGTCCTGCGGCGGCTCCCCGCCGCCGACCAGGTCGCCGGTGACGTCGCCGACGAGCGCCAGGCGCGCCTCGTCGACGGCCCCGCGCAGCGCGTCGGCGTCGCCCAGCCGGCGGGCCTGGGCGTCGAGCTCCTCGTCCTCGCCGGGCTGCGGGGCGACGGCCTCGATCTCCTCCAGGCCGTGCCGCAGCACGTCGGCGGCCTGGGCCAGCTCGCGAGCCTGCCCCTGCCGCCGCTCGAGGTCGGCGGCCAGCTCCCGCCAGCGGGCGTACGCGGCGCGGTAGCGCTCCAGCAGGGACAGGTGGTCGGCCCCGGCGTAGCGGTCCAGGGCGCGGCGCTGCTCGGCGGGTCGGGACAGCCGCAGCTGGTCGCTCTGCCCGTGCACCGCCAGCAGCCCCTCGGCCAGCTCCGCCACGACGCCGACCGGCACGCTGCGCCCGCCGAGGTGCGCGCGGGAGCGGCCCTCGGCGCTGACCGTGCGGGCGAGGATCAGGCTGCCGTCGTCGTCGGGATCGGCGCCGGCGTCGGCGGCCCGCTCCCACACCGGGGAGTCCTCGGGCAGCAGCAGCCGCCCCTCCACGCCGGCCCGGCCGTTGGCCCGGACCCGGCCGGGGTCGGCGCGGCCGCCGAACAGCAGGGTGAGCCCGGTGACCACCATGGTCTTGCCGGCGCCGGTCTCGCCGGTGACGACGGTCAGGCCGGGGCCGAGCTCCAGGGTGACGTCGTCGATGGCGCCCAGGCCGCGGATCCGGAACTCGGTGAGCCGGCCCAGCCGGCTGCCCGGCGCGGCCGGCGCGGGCACGTCCGCGGCCGCGGCGCCGCGCTCACGCGTGCTCGTCCGCGGCACCGGCCACCTCCTCCCGGCCCCGGTCGGACGCGACGACGTCGCGGGCCAGCACGTTGCGCGCGGACGGGGCCTCGTGCCCGGCGCCGTGCGTCCGCGCGTCGCGGAACCCGCGGACCGGCAGGCCGAACTTGGCCACCAGCCGGTCGCCGAAGCTGGTGGCGTGCACGCGGGCGATCCGCACCGACCGGGCGGCCCGGCGCACCTCCACCCGGCCGCCGTCGGGGACGTCGAGCGACCGGCGGCCGTCGGCGGAGACCCGCGCCCGGTTGCCGTCCGGGGGGATGGCGACGGTCAGCACCGAGTCGGGGCTGGTGACCAGCGGCCGGGCGAACAGCGCGTGGGCGTTGGTCGGCACGAGCAGCAGCGCCTCGACGTCCGGCCAGACGACCGGCCCGCCGGCGGAGAAGGCGTAGGCGGTGGAGCCGGTGGGGGTGGCGAACAGGACGCCGTCGCAGCCGAAGCTGGTCAGCGGCCGGCCGTCGATGCCGATGACGACGTCGAGCACCCGGGAGCGCTCGGCCTTCTCCACCGAGATCTCGTTGAGCGCCCAGGTGCCGCCGACCACCGAGCCCGACGCGTCGAGGACGTCGACCTCGATCGCCAGCCGCTTCTCCACCGAGTACTCGCAGCGCTCGATGGCGGCGAGGGTCTCCTCGACCGCCTCGGGCTCGGTCTCGGCGAGGAAGCCGACCCGGCCGAGGTTCACGCCCATCAGCGCGGCGTTGCTGTAGCGGGCGAGCTCGGCGGCGCGCAGGAAGGTGCCGTCGCCGCCGAAGACCATGACGATCTCGGCGCCGCGGGCGGCCTCGGCGTCGGCGGGCACCACCTCGGCGCCGTCGATGGCGAGGTCGTCGGCCTCGTCGTCCAGCACGCGGACGGTGATGCCCGCGCGGCCCAGGCGCTCGGCGGAGCGGCGGGCCAGCTCCACGATGTCCTTGCGGCCGGTGTGCACGGCCAGGAGCACGTGCCGGGCCCCGCCGGAGCCCCACGCGGTCGCGATCCCGTCTGTCACGTCCCCTCCTCGTCTCGCTGCTGGCGGTGTCCGGCCGGCCGGCTCACCGCGGGCCCTCCTCGACGGCGCGGCGCACGTCGGCCTCCCCGGGTGGGCCGGCGTCGCGGCGCAGGTGGAGGAAGAACTCCACGTTGCCCGCCGGCCCCGGCAGCGGGCTGGCGACCACGCCGGCCGTCCCCCAGCCCAGCTCGGCCGCGGCGCGGGCGACGTCGAGGACGGCGGCGGCCCGGTGCGCCGGGTCGCGGACCACGCCGCCGGCGCCCAGCCGTTCGCGGCCGACCTCGAACTGCGGCTTGACCATCGGCAGCAGGTCGGCGTCGGCCGTGGCGCAGGCGGTCAGCGCCGACAGCACCAGCCGCAGGGAGATGAACGACAGGTCGGCGACGACCAGGCCGACCGGGCCGCCGATCTGCTCGGGCGTCAGGTTCCGCACGTTGGTGCGCTCGTGCACGTGCACCCGGTCGTCGGTGCGCAGCGACCAGGCCAGCTCCCCGTAGCCGACGTCCACGGCGACGACCTCCGCCGCGCCCCGGCTCAGCAGGACCTCGGTGAAGCCGCCGGTGGAGGCCCCGGCGTCCAGCGCGCGCCGGCCCGCCACGGGCACGCCGAAGGCGTCGAGGGCGCCGATCAGCTTGTGCGCGCCCCGGGAGACCCAGCGCGGCTCGTCGGGGTCGGTGCGGACGACGACCGGCGTCCCGGCCTCCACGCCGGTGGCGGGCTTGGTCGCCGCGCGCCCGGCGACGGCGACGCGCCCCTCGGCGATGAGGGCGACGGCGTGCTCGCGGGAGCGGGCCAGGCCGCGCCGCACGAGCTCGGCGTCGAGCCGGCTGCGGCGTGCCATCAGAGCTGGTCGATCGTGCGCAGCTCGCGCTCGAGCCGGGCGTGCTCGGCCTCGAAGGCGTCCACGTGCTCGGCCACCGGGCGCTCGCCGAGGTCGGCGAAGCGCGCGGGGGCGTCCGGGGCGGTGCCGCCCGCGCCGTCCGTGGGGCCGTCCGTCGCGCCGTCGCGGCCCGCTGCGGCCGCCGCCGGCGAGGCCGGCACGGGCCGCGGGGCCGCGCCGCCGGGCGGCCCGGGGACGGGGCGCGGCCGGCTCGGCTCGGACATCGCGGCCGCCTCTCGAGGTCGTCGGGGGCGGGCGGCGTGCGCGGCCACCCGGTGGATGTGGTGGGGTCTGGTCCCCGGCAGCGAGGTTACCGGCCGGGGACGACGGGCACGGCCGCGTCGGCCGGGGACGGACGGCGGCGCGGAGAGACGCCCGGGGCGACCCGCTCCGGGGAACCCGCTCGAGGGAACCAGCCCCGCCGATCAGGTCGGGAACGAGGAGGAGGTCCGCCCGCGTGGCGACGATCGAGCAGTGCATGACCGCGCTCCAGGGGGTCCTGGGCGACCTGGCCGCGAAGCCGGCCGCGCAGGGGCTGGACCGGTCCCTGTCCTGCCGGCTGCCCGACCTGGGGCAGGTGCTGCGCGGCCGGCTGGCCGGCGGCTCGGTGCGGGACGTGCGTGCCGAGCAGGACGACCCGGGGGCACCGAAGGCCGACATCCGGCTGACCATGGACAGCGACGACCTGGTCGCGCTGACCGCCGGGCAGCTGTCCTTCGCGCCGGCGTGGGCGTCCGGCCGGGTGAAGCTGGAGGCCGGGCTGCGCGACATGCTGCGGCTGCGCGCCCTGCTCTGATCCTCCGCGCCTCGCCCTCCCGCTGCGGGTACCCGCAGCGGACCCGGGCACGTCCCGGGCCGCGGGGCCTTCCGCAGGGCCGCCGCGGTCGCCATGCTGTGCGGCCGTGCCCCGGAGGAGAGCGAGCAGGTCGGCGGTGTGGCGGCTGCGCCTCGGGATCGCGGCCGTCGTCCTGGTCGGCGTCGGCATCATGGTGGTGGTCGCGGGCAGCGGGATCGGCCTGGGGATCGCCGTGGCCGGCGCGGCCTGCCTGGTCGCCGCCGTCGCGCTGGACCTGGCGAGCCGCCCGGTCCGCGAGTGGCTGCGCGGGGGCGATCCCGACGGGGCCGCGCAGGGCCTCTGGCTGAGCCGGGAGCTCGGCGAGCGGGACTAGCGCGCCCCGCGGTCGCCGCCGGTCAGCCGGTGAGCTCCCAGCGGCGCAGCGCCTCCCGCGCGGCCTCGTCGGCCGCCCGGACGGCGGCGGACGCCACCTGGCGCGGGGAGGCGTCCCAGTGGGCGACGCAGAGCGCGCGCAGGCCGTCCAGCCCGTCCGCGGGGGATGCCTCGGGCCTCCGCTCCCCGGCGCTGCCGAGCAGCAGGCCGTCGGGCCCGGACTCGGCCCACCAGTCGCCGCAGCGCCGGCGCCGCCCCTCGGCCACCACCGGCGGGTGCGCCACCAGCATGCCCGCGCAGTCGGGGGCCAGGAGGTCGGGCCGGCGATCCGGCGCGGCGGCCAGCAGGCCGGCCGGTCCGGTGACGCCGGTCAGGACGAGCAGGCTCGCGGCGCCGGCCCGGCGGGCGCCCTCGATGTCGGTGTCGAGCCGGTCGCCGACCACCAGCGGCGTGCGGGCGCCGGTGCGCCGCACGCACTCGGCGTGCATGGCCGGATCGGGCTTGCCGGTCACCAGCGGCTGCTGACCGGTCACGCCGGCGACCACGCCCACCATGGCGCCGTTGCCCGGCAGCGGGCCGCGCGGCGAGGGGATCGTGGCGTCGGCATTGGTGGCCACGTGCCGGGCGCCGGCCCGCACCGCGACGACGGCCTCGGCCAACTGCGCCCAGCCGACCTCCCGCCCGTAGCCCTGCACGACCGCGACCGGGTCGTCCTCGGCGCGCGTGACCACGGTGAGCCCGGCGGCCCGCAGCGCCACGGCGACGCCGGGCCCGCCGACCGGCAGCACCCGCGCGCCGGGCCCCCACCGCTCGGCGACCACCGTGGCGGCGGCCTGCGAGCTGGTGATGACGTCCTCGGCGGCGGCGGGCACGTCGAGCTCGGTGAGGTGGGCGGCCACCTCCTCGGGGGTCCGGGCGGCGTTGTTGGTGACGAAGCCCAGGCGCATGCCGGCGTCCCGGGCGGAGGCGAGCGCCGCGGGCACGCCGGGGACCGCATCGGGGCCGACGTAGACCACGCCGTCGAGGTCCAGCAGCGCGACGTCGTGGACGACCGCCGGCGGCCGCGGGCTGCCTGCGGCCAGCGGGCCCCGCGCCGGTCCGCTCATCGGGCGCCCCGCGTGCGCCGCGCCCGGACGCCGCGCAGCTCGCGGGCGTAGTGCCCGAGGTCGGGCCGCAGCGCCACGGCCAGGGCCAGGTGCTCGGCCGCGAGCTCGAGGTCCCCCGCGCGGCTCGCGGAGAGCCCGAGGCCGAACTGGGCGTAGTCGTCGGCGGGGTCTCCGGCGATCAGGCGGGTGAAGCTGTCGATCGCCTCCTGGTAGCGCCCGGCGTCGTGCTGCGCCCGGGCCAGGGCCTCGAGCAGGCTGCGGGACCCCGGCTCGGCCTCCGCCGCCCGGGCGAGCAGGGTCGCCGCCGCCGCGGGGTCGCCGCTGGCCAGCAGCTGCAGTCCCCGCTGGTACCACTCGTAGACCCCGCCCTCGGGGCTCCTCGCCTCGGTCACGGTCCCGCCCTCCCGTCCGGGCGGCTCGCGCCCATCCCGCCCGGTGCCGCCGGCCCGGACCGATGCCGTCCCCGGCGGACCACGGCGGGCCGCTCCTACGATCTCCGCTGTGCCACCCACGCCGCCCGTCCCCTTGCCCACCGGGACGACGGGGCTGGACGTGCTGCCCTTCCGGGCGCTGACCTACCGGCGGCACGACCCCGAGCAGTTGGCCCGGGTCAGCTCGCCAGCCTACGACCTGGTGACCGCCGCGGCCCGGCACCGGCTGGCCGCGGCCGATCCGCACAACGTCGTCCGGCTGATCCTGCCGGAGCTCGGGGCCGGGGATGCCGCCGACGCCCCCGACGCGCCGCGCGCCGACCGCATCGTGGCCCACGCCGCGCGCACGCTGCGGGAGTGGGAGGCCCACGGCGTGCTGCAGCGGGACGACCGGCCGGCGCTGTGGGTCTACGAGCTGCGCCCGGCCGACGGGACCCCGGCCACGGTGGGCTGGCTCGGCGCGGTGGCGCTGCCGCCGGAGGGCTCGCGGGCCGTGCTCCCGCACGAGGACACCTTCCCCGCCGCGGTCGAGGGCCGGCGCGCCCTGCTGGCCGCGACGGAGACGGACCTGGAGCCGATCGTCCTGGCCCACGACCCCGATCCGGACGTCGCCGCGCTCACGGCCGCCGCCAGCAGCGGCGAGCCGGACCTGCAGCTCGTCGACGCCGACGGCGTCCGGCACCGCCTGTGGCGGGTGGTCGACGAGGCCCTGCTGCGCGACGTCCGCGCCGGGCTGGCCCGCACCGCGGCCGTGATCGCCGACGGCCACCACCGCTTCGCCGCCGCCCGGGCCCACGCACGGGAGGTCGCGCCGGAGGCCGAGCAGCACGCCGTGCTGGCGCTGGTGACCCCGATGGGTCCCGGTGGCCTGCGGGTGCAGCCCATCCACCGGGTGCTGCCCGGCCTGGGGCTGGACGCGGCCACCGCGGCGGCCGCGCGCGGCTTCCGGGTCACGCCGGTCGAGGCGCGGGACGGAGCGGCCCTCGCCGACGGGGTGCGGCGCTGGCAGGGCGACCCCGCGCAGTCCGGCTTCCTGCTCACCGACGGCCGCCGGCTGGTCCACCTGGACCGCCCGGACGACGCCGTGCGGGCGGAGGTGCCCGCGGAGGCGCCGCCGGCGTGGCAGCGGCTGGACGTCGTGCTCGCGCACCACGGTCTGTTCCAGCGGCTGTGGGGGCGGGGCGACGGGCCCGACGACGTCCTGGTCGCCCACGACCTCGAGCAGGCACTGGGCCTGGCCGCCGCCCGGGCCGGCGTCGCCGTGCTGCTGCGGGCCCCCTCCCCCGCCGACGTCGCCGAGGTCGCCCGCGCCGGCGCCCGCATGCCCCGCAAGTCGACACTGTTCGTCCCCAAGCCGCGCACCGGGCTGGTGTTCCGCCCGCACGACGGCTGAGCCGGTCACGCGGAGGCGCTGGCCGAGCCGCCCGAGAGCCGGGTGACCTTCCGTCCCCGCCGGCACGCCACCTCGACCATCGAGGCCGTCCCGGTGGGCGTGCGCCAGAACCGGCGCTGCAGGGCGCCCTCGACCTCGACGACGTCGCCGGGCTCCCAGGCCGCGACCCGCCGTTGCAGCGCCCGGTCGAAGGTCACGCACTGGAGGACGTCGACCGACTGGCCGCGGGCCCGCGGCTCGGGCCGGCGCACCGTGAGGCGGAAGGACACCACCGTGTCCCCGCTGGGCAGCTCACGGTGCTCCGCGGCGGCGGCCAGGCGCCCCCGCAGCACCACGTCGTTCCGGTCGATCACTGCGACGCTCATGACAGGCAGCCTCCCGGCGGACCGGCCGTGGAGCACCGGTCCGCCGGAGGCTGTGGACTGCCCCCGGCGATGTGGACGGCCGGGCGGGTCCCGTCGGTGGGCCGTGCTCAGCGGCCGCGGTCGTCCCCGGGGTCGTCGGTCCCCTCGCCGTCGTCGTCGGGGTCCAGCTCGCCGAGCAGCTCGGCGACCTCGGCCTCGATGTCCGCCTCCGAGGTGCCCGGCAGGTCCAGCAGAGCGTCCTCGTCGTCCTCGTCGTCCTCGTCGTCCTCGTCGACCGCGTCGTCCTCGTCGACCGCGTCGTCCGCGTCGAGCCCGTCGGTGCCCGACGCGTCGACCGGGGCCGCCGGGTCGTCGGCGTCCTCCTCGGCCGGCGGGAGCTCCTCCTCGCCGAACGCCACGTCGTCCTCGGGACGGGCCGCGGCCACGGCCTCCTGCCAGCGGTCGGCGGCCGGGTCGCCTGCCGCCGCCAGCAGGTCGGCGTAGGCGGTGACCAGGCGGAGGACGCCGTCGTCGCCGAGGTCCAGCCCCTCCAGGCGCGGACGGCCGCCCAGCGCCTGCTCGAGCACGAGCAGGGCGGCGGGGAGCTCCCCCAGGTCGGCGCGGGCGCCGGCCTCCACCAGGCGCAGCTCCGTCGTCTCGTCCGCGGCGGCCCGGTCGCTCAGCGCCTCGCGGACCAGGCGCAGGGCGACCTCCGGCCGGCCCAGCGCACGCTCGCAGTCGGCCAGGACGGCGCGGTAGCCCTCGTCGCCGCTCATCCGCCGGTAGGCGCGCAGCTCGCGGGCGGCCTCGGCGTAGTCGCCGGCGTGGTAGGCCGCGACCCCCACGGCCTCGCGGACGACGGCGATGCGCGACGCCCGGTCCCGCGCGGCCCGCGCGTGCGCGAGCGCCTCCGCGGGCTCCTCGTCGACCAGGGTGCCGGCCGCCACCAGGTGCCCGGCCACCCGCTGGGCGTTGCGCGGCTCGAGGCCACGCAACGCCGCCCGGACCGCGGGGTCCAAGTCGCGGGGGTCGGCCCACTCGGGGACCTCCGGGCCTGCCGGCATCGGCGGCGTGCGCTCGGTGTCGCGGGGCCTCGCGGGGCGCTCGGGCCGGCCACGCCCGGCGCTGGGCCGACGGTCCGCGCCCGCGGGGCGGCGGTCGCGCCAGTCCCCACCACCGCTGCGCTCACCGGCAGGGCGCCGCTCACGCCAGTCCCCACCACCGCTGCGCTCACCCGCGGGACGCCGCTCACGCCAGTCCCCACCACCGCTGCGCTCACCCGCGGGACGCCGCTCCCGCCAGTCCCCACCACCGCTGCGCTCACCCGCGGGACGCCGCTCACGCCAGTCCCCACCACCGCTGCGCTCACCGGCGGGACGCCGCTCACGCCAGTCACCACGCCCCGCGGCACCGCCCTGACGCGGACGGTCCCCCCAGGCCCGAGGAGCGTCACCCGGCTGCGCACGGCCACCGCCGGCCCCCGAGGCGCCGCGGCGGCCCCCGGCGGCGTCCGAGCGGTTCCGGTCGCTCCCGGCCCCGCGGGGACCCTGCCGGTCCCCCGCGGGGCGCCCAGGCCCGGACCAGCCGCCGTCACGCCCCTCGCGCCGATCGGGCCGGTCCTCGCGGCCGGCCGACGGGCGTCCCTGGCCGGCCACCCGGTCCCGACCGCCTCGGCCTGTACCCGGGCGGCTCTCGGACGGCCGGCGGTCACGCCAGTCCCCCGGCTGGCCCGCCCGGGACTGCTCGCCGCCGCCAGTGCGCGGCCGGTTCTCGCGAGCCGGCCGCTCGTCCCACCGGCGGCCCTCGCCGCCCTGACCCTGTCCACGCGGCCCACCCCGGGACTGTCCCGAGCCGCCGCGCTGCGGGACCGACCGCCCGCCCCGGCCGGACTGGCCGCCGCCCGACGCCCCGCCGCGGCGGGGGCCACCACCTGCACCCCCGCTCCGTCCGTCGCGTGCGCCGTCTCGTCGCGGTCCAGTCATGTGAAGTCGATACCTCGGAGGTCATGAGGGCACTCGTCGGACGACGCGTGCCGGTGAAATAGGCGGACAACGCAGAAACGGGGGCCGGAGCCATTGGCTCCGACCCCCGTTCTGGAATGGTTGTCCGGCGGTGTCCTACTCTCCCACCCCGTCTCCAGGGCAGTACCATCGGCGCTGAGAGGCTTAGCTTCCGGGTTCGGAATGGGACCGGGCGTTTCCCTCTCGCCATGACCGCCGTAA
>NZ_JBJGZO010000020.1:0-84461 GCF_054050575.1 Blastococcus sp. SYSU D00868 | reverse complement strand
GCGTCCTCCCTCACCGCGGACCGTGAGGGAGGACGCGCCACGATCAGGTCACCTGATCCCGGCCGGGGTCGTGACGGGGCCGCCCGAGTGGGGCAGACTCCGAGGCCGCAGGGGGTCGCGCCGGCCGGGGGAGCGCAGGGCCGGTGCATCGGCGTCGTCCAGGACGAGGAGAGCACCCGTGTCCGTGCTGCCCGCACTCCCCACCACCACGGTGGTCGAGCTGGAGTTCGACCGCCAGGTGCACGCGCTGGTCGCCACCGGCCTGCCGGCGCTGCTGGGGCTCGCCGAGGAGTGCTTCCGGGCCTGCTGCGAGCCGCTGCGCGACGTGCTGCCGGCCGCCGCACCGGCGAGCGACCGTGTCCCGTTCGTGGTGGTCGTGCCGGACGTGCCGGTGCTCGACGTGCTGGCCACCGTGCAGACCGCCGGCGGCGGCGGGTTCAGCACGATGGAGCCCGACGACCTCGCCCGGTTCCGGCCGCTGCCCGAGCTCGGCGTCCCGCCGGTGCCCTACCTGCTGCTCGACGTCGACACCGGGCCGGACACCCTCGACGTCCGGCCGCGGGACGTCGCCCCCCGGCTGGCGGCCGCCGGCCGCACGCCGCTGACCGTGGCCGAGGGGCTGGCGCTGCTGGTCTCCGACCCGGGGGTGCTGCGCTCGCGCGGCTGCTACTCGTTGCTGGGCTCCCGCTCGGGGGACAAGCGGGTCCCCGCGCTGTGGGTCAGCGGCCGCCGCCCGCGGCTGGGCTGGTGCTACGAGGGCGCGCCGCACACCTGGCTCGGCACCGCCTCCTGCGCGGCCCGGGTGACCGGCGGTCCGGCGCTCGCCGAGGCCGGCGGGTGACCCCGGGGCGGCCGGGCGGTGCCCGGCCCGGTCGCCCTACGATCCGGAGCGTGATGCCCCGGTGACGGACGACCAGCTGCACCGGAACCTGTTCGCGGGCGGGGGAGACCTCGGCGCGGCCATGGCCGGGCGCGACTGGTCGGAGACGCCGCTGGGCCCGCCGGAGACCTGGCCGGCGTCGCTGCGCAACGCCGTGCGGATCGTCCTGACGTCCCGGTTCTCCATGTGGGCGGCCTGGGGCCCGGAGCTGACCGCCTTCTACAACGACGCCTACCGCCGCGACACGCTGCAGGCCAAGCACCCGTGGGCGCTGGGCCGCCCGGCCCGGGAGATGTGGGCCGAGATCTGGCACGACATCGGCCCGCGGATCGAGTCGGTGCTCGCCACCGGGGTGGCCACCTGGGACGAGGACCTGCTCCTCTTCCTGGAGCGCAACGGCTACCCCGAGGAGACCTACCACACCTTCTCCTACAGCCCGCTGGACGACGACGAGGCCCGCACCGTCGGCATGCTCTGCGTGGTCACCGAGACCACCGAGCGGGTGGTCGGCGAGCGCCGGATGGCGACGCTGCGCGACCTGTCGGCCGCGCTGGCCCCGGCGCGGACCCGGCAGCAGGTCCTCGACGCCGCCGGCGAGCAGCTGGCCCGCAACCTCGCCGACCTGCCCTTCAGCGCGATCTACCTGTACGACGACGACGGCACCGCCCGCGTCGGCGCCGCCGCCGGCATCTCCCCGGAGGGGGGGATCCTGCCCGCCGTCATCGGCGCCGACGACCCCCGCCGCGCGCGGCTGCGGACCGAGTTGCGCGCCGGGGCGTCCGTCCTGGTCGACGGCGTCGCGGAGCGCTTCCCCGACCTGCCCACCGGCGCGTGGGCCCGACCGCCGGACCGGGCGGTCGTCGTCCCGCTCACCTCCTCCGGGCAGGGGCCGGAGGACCTGGCGGGCTTCCTCGTCGTCGGCCTCAACCCACACCGGCCGTCCGACGAGGGCTACCGCGGCTTCCTCGAGCTGGTGGCCAACCAGCTCTCGGCCGCCCTGCTCAACGCCGACAGCTACGAGGCCGAGCGCGAGCGGGCCGAGGCGCTGGCCGAGCTGGACCGGGCCAAGACCGACTTCTTCAGCAACGTCAGCCACGAGTTCCGGACCCCGCTCACGCTGATCATGGGGCCCGTCGCCGAGCTGCGGGCCGCGCCCGAGCTCGACCCGCCCCGGGTCCGCGAGGAGCTCGAGGTCATCGAGCGCAACGCGCTGCGGCTGGGCAAGCTGGTCAACACCCTGCTCGACTTCTCCCGGCTGCAGGCCGGCCGGATCGAGGCCCGCTTCGAGCCGGTCGACCTCGCGGCGGCCACCGCCGAGCTGGCCAGCGTGTTCCGCTCCGCCGTCGCGCGGGCCGGACTGGTCTACGACGTGGAGTGCCAGGCCCTCCCCGAGCCGGTGCACGTCGACCGCGACATGTGGGAGAAGGTCGTCCTCAACCTGCTCTCCAACGCGCTGAAGTTCACCTTCGAGGGCGGCATCACCGTCCGGCTGCGCGCCGCACCGGAGGGGGCGGTCCTCACCGTCGCCGACACCGGCACCGGCATCCCCGCCGCCGAGCTGCCCCGCCTGTTCGAGCGCTTCACCCGCGTCGCGGGCGCCCGGTCCCGCTCCGGGGAGGGCAGCGGCATCGGGTTGGCGATGGTCCGCGAGCTGGTCGGCCTGCACGGCGGCACGGTGACGGCGGAGAGCACGCCGGACGTCGGGACGACGTTCACCGTGACCGTCCCGTTCGGCACCGCACACCTGCCCGAGGACCACCTCGCCCCGCCGACGCCCGACGCGCCGGCGGTGTCCCCGGCCGCGGCGCCGTTCCTCAGCGAGGCGCTGCGCTGGCTGCCCGCCGCCGACCCCGCCGGGGCGGCCGAGGAGCCCGCCGGCGCACCGGCCGGGGACGACGCCGCGGCGACGGCCGGCCGGGTGCTGGTCGCCGACGACAACGCGGACATGCGGGACTACCTGCTGCGGCTGCTGACCCCGCGCTACGCCGTGACCGCGGTCGCCGACGGGCGGGCCGCCCTGGACGCCGCCCGCGACGCCCCGCCGGACCTCGTCGTCAGCGACGTGATGATGCCGGAGCTGGACGGCATGGAGCTGCTGGCCGCGCTGCGCGCCGACCCGCGCACCTCCCGCGTCCCGGTGCTGCTGCTGTCCGCCCGCGCCGGCGAGGAGGCGGCCGTCGAGGGACTCGCGGCCGGGGCGGACGACTACCTGGTCAAGCCCTTCGCCGCCGCGGAGCTGCTGGCCCGGGTCCGTGCGCACGTGCACCTGGGCCGCGCCCGGCGCGAGGCCGAGGAGCGCTTCACCGCGATCGCCGACCTGGCGCCGGCACTCATCTGGGTCTCCGACCGCCAGGGCCGCCGCGCGCTGGTCAACGCCGGCTGGACGGCGTTCACCGGCCGCGACGCCGGGGCCGAGCTCGGCGAGGGCTGGTTCGACGGCGTCCACCCCGACGACCGCGCCCGGTACCGGCAGACCGTCGCCGACGCCGTCGCCGCCGACCGGGGCTGGGAGGTCGAGTTCCGGCTGCGCCGGGCCGACGGCGCCCACGCGTGGCTGCTCGAGCGGGCGGTGCCGATCGGCGCCGGCCTCGGCGCCGCCGGGCACGTCGGCGTCTGCGCCGACATCAGCGCCCGCCACCGGCAGGCCGAGCGGCTGGCCCTGCTCGCCGAGGCCGGCGCGGTGCTGGACCGCGAGCGCACCGTCGACGGCCAGCTCTCCGCGTTGTCCCGGCTGATCGTCGACCGCCGTCTCGCCGACGTGTGCACCGCGCGGGTCGTCGGCGACGACGGGCGGCTGCGCTTCGCCGGCATCGCCGGCCTGGACCGCGGCGCCGAGGAGGCGGTGGCGAGCCTCTCCCCGGAGAGCGGGTTCGGCCCCGAGGTGATCCGCACCGGGCGCACCGTGCTCAGCCCGCAGCTGCCGTGGCCGCCGGAGGGCCGGCCGGACCTGGCCGAACGGGTGGCGGTGGGGTCGGGCATGGCCGTGCCGCTCTCGGTCGGCGAGCGGGTGCTGGCCGTGCTCGGCCTGGCGCGGCGGGCGGACTCCCTGCCCTACGGCGAGGACGACCAGGCCCTGGTCGAGGAGCTCGCGGCCCGCGCGGCGCTCGCGGTGGACAACGTGCTGCTGCTGGCCGAGGAGCGGGCCACCGCGCGCCGGCTGGCGGCGCTGCAGCGGGTCACGGCGGGGCTCTCGGCGGCGACCACCCCGGCGCAGGTGGCCGACGTCGCGGCGCGCACGCTGGCCGAGCTGACGCTGGACGAGGGCCGGGCCGGGGTCTACGAGGTGGACGTCGCCCAGCGCGCCCTCGTCGCCCTGGCGATGAGCGGCCGCGAACCCGCCGAGGCCGAGGAGCGCCGGGTGTGGGCCACCGTCCCGCTCACCGCGCCGATCACCCTGACGGCCGCGGTGGCCGGCGGGGGCGCGGTGTGGGTGGAGGGCGCCGACGGGCGCGCCGGGGAGCGGCCCGGGCTGTCGCCGGCCCAGGCGCACGCCCTGGCCGCCGCGCCACCGGCCGCCTCGGCCGCGCTGCCGCTGACCGTCGGCGGGCGGGTGCTGGGCGTGCTCGGCATCGCGTTCCGCCGGCCGCACCGGTTCCCCGACAGCGAGCGGGCCCTGCTGCTCGCGGTCGCCGAGCAGATCGCGCTGGCCCTCGACCGGGCCCGGCTCTACCGGGCCGAGCTGGACATCGCCACGACGCTGCAGCGCAGCCTGCTGCCCGCCGCCCTGCCCCGGCTCTCCGGGCTCGCGCTGGCCGCGGAGTACCTGCCCGGCGTCGTCGGCACCTCGGCCGGCGGGGACTGGTACGACGTCGTCGAGCTGGACGAGGACCGGGTCGCCATCGCCGTCGGCGACGTCGTCGGGCAGGGGCCGGCGGCGGCCGCCGTCATGGGCCAGCTGCGCAGCGCCCTGTCCGCCACCCTGCTGCAGGGCTGCCCGCCCGCGGCCTCCCTCGAGCTGCTCGACCGCTTCGCCTCCCGGCTGCCCGGCGCGCTCGCCTCCAGCGCCGCCTGCCTGGTCGTCGACCGGGCCGCCGGCCGGGTCCGCTGGGCGAGCGCCGGCCACCCGCCGCCGGTCCTGGTCACCGGGGAGGGCGTGCGGCTGCTCGACGGCGCCGGGGCCGGCCCGGTGCTGGGCGTGCCCGAGCGCGGCTCCTACACCGAGGGATCGGCGGACGTCGCCCCCGGCGCGACGCTGCTGCTCTACACCGACGGCCTGGTCGAGCGGCGCGGCGAGGCGCTCGACGCGGGGCTGTCCCGGATCACCGACGCCGCCCGCCGGTACGCCGGCGTCCACCCCGAACGGCTGGTGGAGCTGCTGCTCGCCGACGTCCTGCCCGGCAGCGAGCGGCCCGACGACGTCGCCGTCATCGCCGTCCGGGTCCTCCCGCCGCCGCTGCGGGAGCGGCTGCCCGCCGACCCGGCGCGGCTGGCCGGGGTGCGCCGCGCCGTCACCGCGTGGGCGACGGCCGCCGGCCTCCCCCAGGACACCGTCGACGACCTGCAGCTGGCCCTGGGCGAGGCCCTGGCCAACGCCGTGGAGCACGCCTACCCCGGCACCGCGGGGGAGTGCGAGTACTCCCTCGAGCTCCAGCCCGACGGCTCGGTGCGCTGCCGCGTCCGGGACGACGGGACGTGGCGCCCGGCGCCGGCCGACCGGGGCTTCCGCGGCCGGGGCATCGAGCTCATCGGCGCCCTGGCCGGCGACGTCTCGATCGGGCCCGCCGACGGCGGCGGGACCGAGGTGCGCTTCCGCGTCACACCCCCCGGGGCCGACGGCGCGGAGCCGGACGCCCCGGCGCCGGCCGCCACGACGCCGGACGGCGAGGCCGCGCTCACCGTGCGCCCCGGCCCGGTGCTGGCGCTCACCGGGGAGCTGGACCTCGCCGCGGTGACCCGGCTGCGGTCCGAGGCGCTCGCCGCGGTCCCCGGGCTGGGCGCGGGAGCCGACGCCGTGCTGGACGTGCGGTCCGTCGGCTACCTGGCCAGCGCCGGCGTGGGGCTGCTGCTGGAGCTCGCGGCCGCGGTGCGCGGGGCCGGTGGCCGGGTCCGGGTCCGCACCGCGCCGGGGAGCCCGCCCGACCGGGTGCTGCGGCTGTCGGGGCTGGCGGACGGCCTGCTGGAGGACGACTGACCGGTCGGCCGCTCCCCCGGACGGGTGGGGACACGGCGGCCCCCGGTTTCGCCACCTCCCCCACCGGGCAGTGCGGGCGGACCTCCCCGCCGTCCGTGCCGGGGCGATGACGCACAATGCTCTTTCGATCGGCCGGTCGATCCGGCCCCGCAGGTGTCGAGGAACGGGTGAACGGAACGGCTGAGAACGGCGCGGCCCCGGCCGCGCCGCCGGCGCGCGGCTGGACCGCGGCCGCGGCCGGCCACGGGCACGCCGCCGTCGTCCACCGCGACCCGGACGCGATGCTCGCCGCCACCACGCCCTTCCTCGAGGACGGGCTGCGCGCCGGGGACCTGCTGCTGCTCGCCTGCCCCCCGGACCTGGCCCGGCAGGTCGCCGAGCCGCTCGGGGAACGGGCGGCCGGCATCGAGACCGACACCCGCATCTGCCTGCTCGGCACCCGGCCACCCGACGCGTTCGCGATCACCCGCAAGGTCCTGCAGCGGGCCGCGTCGGCGCGGTCCGGTCGCGTCCGGCTCGTCGGGGCGGTGCAGTTCGCGGACGGCCCCGGCGGGCCGCGGGAGGCCCTGCGCTACGAGATCGCCGCGAACGCCGTGCTCGCCGGCGCCCCGCTGTCGACGCTGTGCCTGCTGGACGCGGCCGCGCTGCCGCCGCGGCTGCTCGCCGCCGCCGTCGCCGCCCACCCGCAGCTCGCCGACGGCGACGGCGTGGTCGACAACCGCTCCTTCCGTGAGCCGGGCAGCTTCCTGCACTCGCTGACCGTGCCGCACGAGCCGGTCGAGGACACCGAGCCGCTGCTGACCGTCGAGGGCGCGACCGTGCTCGCCGAACTGCGCGGCCGGCTGCGGGCGGGGCTGCGGGCGCACGTGCCCGACCCCGAGCAGCAGGACGACCTGCTGCTGGCCGTCAGCGAGGTCGCGGCCAACGCCTTCCGCCACGGCCGGCCGCCGGTCTCGGCCTGCCTGTGGGGCGACGGACGCCGGGTGGTCTGCCGGATCACCGACTCCGGGCACGGCTACGACGACCCGCTGGCCGGCTACCAGCCCGCCCACGGCGAGGACCTCGGCCACGGCGGCATGGGGCTGTGGCTGGCCCGCAAGCTGTGGGACACCGTCGACCTGCTCAACGACTCCGGCGGGCTGACCGTCCGGCTGGCGACGGCCCTGGTCTGACCGGCCCGCCCGCGGCGGCTTGACCGCGCGGTCCCTCACTGCTCAGCTACCGGGGTGATCGTGGTGACCGCCGCCGGGGGACCGACGGGCACCGCCGTCGTCCGGGCGCTGCGCTCCCGGGGCGCCGCCGTCCGCGCCGTGGTCGGGCGGCCCGGCGCCCGGCCGGCGCTCGAGGCGCTCGGCGCGGAGGTCGCGGCGGCCGAGCTGACCCGGCCGGCGGAGTGGTCCGGCGTCCTGGCCGGCGCGCGGGCCCTGTACGTCGTCTGGCCCAACTTCGACCCCGACGAGGCGGCCGGGGCCGCGGCGCTGTTCGCCGCGGCCCGGCGGGCCGGCGTCGGCCGGGTCGTCTACCACTCGGTGCTGCGCCCGCAGGCGCGCGCGATGCCGCACCACGCGGCGAAGGGGCGGGCCGAGCAGGCCCTCGACACGGCGGGGGTGGCCTGGCGCGTGCTGCAGCCGTGCGCCTACATGCAGAACCTCGACGCGGAGGTGCGGCGGGCGGCCGGCACCGGCGTGCTGCGCAGCACGTGGGGGCTGCGGACGGCGCAGTCGCTGGTCGACGTGGCCGACGTGGGCGAGGCGGCGGCCGTGCTGCTCACCGAGGACGGCCTGGACGGCGGCACCTTCGAGGTCGCCGGCCCGGAGCCGCTCACCGCGCCGCGGCTGGCCGGGCTGGTCGGGGAGGCGCTGGGCCGCGAGGTCACCGCCGTGGACGCCCCGCCCGCCGGCGACGTGCCCGTCCCCTACCGCGCCCGCTGCCTGCGGCTGATGCTCGACCACTACCGCGCCCACGGGTTCACCGGCAGCCCGCGGGTGGCCACGGCGCTGCTGGGCCGCCCGCCGCGGTCCTACGCCGAGCACCTGTCGGGCCTGCGGGCCGACCTGGCGGCCGCCCCGTGACCGAGCCCGCCGACGCCCTCGACCTCATCCTCGAGCAGTGGGCCCGGGAGCGGCCGGACCTGGACTGCACGCCGATGGGCGTCATCGGCCGGATCACCCAGCTGCAGCGCGAGGTGCACCTGGCGCAGCGGGCCACGTTCGCCCGGCACGGATTGGACGCGCCCTCCTTCGACGTGCTGGCCGCGCTGCGCCGGGCCGGGCCGCCCTACCAGCTCACCCCGACCGCGCTCATGCGCACGGCGCTGGTCACCTCCGGCGCGATCACCCAGCGGCTGGACCGGCTGGAGGAGCGCGGGCTGATCACCCGCACGCGCAGCGAGTCCGACGGGCGCGGCGTCGTCGTCACCCTCACCGACGGCGGACGGGCCGCCCTGGACGCCGCGCTGCCCGACCACCTGGAGACCGAGCGGCGGCTGCTCGCCGGGCTGTCGGCGGACGAGCGGGCGCAGCTCGCCGGGCTGCTGCGCCGGTTCCTGGTGACGCTGGGCCGGGTGCCGCAGCGCCCCTGAACCGGCGCGGCCCTGAGCCGGAGCGGCTAGGCGAGCGGCGGGACGTCCTCGGGCCGCAGGTCCGGCCGGGTGCGCACGAACCGCAGCGGGTGCCGGAACACCCCGGCCTGCAGCGCGGCGTCCGCGCTGACCTCGACGACGACGTCGGGCCGGACCCGGGTGAGGGCGACGCTGAGCCGGCCGCCGCCGAACCGGCCGGTGCCGATGCGCTCCGGCCACGGGTGGTCGTCGCCGGCGGGGGTGAGGACGGCGGCCAGCTCGGCCGCCGCCGCGGGGGCCAGCGGGCTGGTGCGGCCGACGACGACCAGCTCGCCGTCCCGGTAGCGGCCCGCGACCAGCTGGCTCGGCCGCTCGATCGGGCCGATCACGCCGCCGGCGAGGACCTCCGTCGTCTCCCAGGACTTGACCTTGACCCAGTCCCGCCGGCCGGGCGCGTACCGGGTGCCGGCGCCCTTGGCCACCAGCCCCTCGACGCCGGCCGGGCGGAAGTCGTGCGACCACTGCCGCGCCTCGGCGGGGTCGGTGGTGACGGGGGAGAGCTGCAGCGGCGGGGCCCACCGCGCGGCCAGCCGCTCCAGCTCCGCGCGCCGCTGCCGCAGCGTCCGCCGGCGCTGGTCGGTGCCGCCGGCGGCGAGCAGGTCGAACGCCACGTAGGAGGCCGGCGCGGCCGCGACCTGGGCGGCGATCCGGCCGGGCGCGGTGACCATCCGCTTCTGCAGCAGGCCGAAGTCCAGCCGGTCGTCGTGCCAGATGACCACCTCGCCGTCGACGACCGTGCCCGCCGGTAGCTGCGCGAGCGCGGCGGCGGCGACGTCGGGGAAGCGGTCGGTGAGGTCGCGGCCCTGCTTGGACCACAGCCGCGTGCTCCGCGCGCCGCGGACGACGACGAGCCGGTAGCCGTCCCACTTCGGCTCGTAGAGGCAGCCGCCGGGCAGCCCGTTCGCCGGGGGCAGCGCCCGGGCCGGCTTCGCCAGCTGCACCGCGACCGGTCCGGCCAGCTCCGGCGGCAGGTCCGGCAAGCCGGGGGTGGTCAGCGGCACGACGGCCAGCGTGCGGGGTGCGCGAGGCGGCCGCAGCGCTCCCGCGGCCGGGATCACCCGTTCGGTGGAGGGTCGCCACGCTCCGCGTCGTCGCCGGTCAGGGGCACGAGCGGCGCGGAGGGGTCAAGTTCCGATCGGGTAACGGCCGGCCCGCGGCCCTGCCACGGGCACTGCCACGGGCACTGTGCGCCGGCTGCCCGTTCCGGCGGCGGAACGGTCCCGGAACGCACAGCGCCCGTGTCCCGGCGGTCCTCAGTGCGCCCCCGCCAGCTGCCCGCTGTGCCGCTCGTAGCGCGCGGCCGAGTGCCCCTCGAGCCCGACGAGCTCCACGGTCTTGCCGCGGGTCGCGTACTTGTGCGTGATCGCGTCCAGGGCGGCGACGGTGGAGGCGTCCCAGACCGAGGCGCGGGACAGGTCGACGACGACGCGGTCGGGGTCGCCGGCGTAGTCGAACTGCTGCACGAGGTCGTTGCTGGAGGCGAAGAACAGCGCGCCCTCGACCGTGTACCGGGCGGTGTCGCGCTCGACGACCCGACGGACCCGGACGAGGTGGGCGATGCGGCGGGCGAACAGGACGCAGGCGACCACGACGCCGACCGCGACGCCGATCGCCAGGTTCCCCGTGGCCACGACGACCGCCACGGTCGACAGCATCACGGCGGTCTCGCTGCGGGGCATGCGGTGCAGCGTGCGCAGGCTGTGCCAGTCGAAGGTCGCGATCGACACGAACACCATGACGGCGACCAGCGCGGCCATCGGGATCACCGCGACGGCGTCGCCCAGGACCACCACCAGCACGAGCAGGAAGGCGCCGGCGAGGAAGGTCGACAGCCGGGTCCGGGCACCGGAGCGCACGTTGATCATCGTCTGGCCGATCATCGCGCAGCCGCCCATGCCGCCGAAGAACCCGGTGACCACGTTGGCCACGCCCTGACCCCAGGACTCGCGGGTCTTGTCCGAGGGCGTGTCGGTGAGGTCGTCGACGAGCCTGGCGGTCATCAGCGACTCCATCAGCCCGACGAAGGCCACGCCCAGGGCGTAGGGCGTGATGATCCGCAGGGTCTCCCCGGTGAGCGGGACGTCGGGCACCGCGAGGAACGGCAGGCTGTCGGGCAGCGCGCCCTCGTCGCCGACGTCGGGCAGGTCCCACCCGGCCAGGAGGGTGACCGCGGTGAGCACCACGATGGCGACCAGCGGGGCGGGGACCGCCGTCGTGACGCGGGGCAGCAGGAAGATCATCGCCAGGCCGGCGGCGACGAGCGGGTACACCAGCCACGGGACGCCGACCAGGTGCGGCACCTGCGCGGCGGAGATGAGGATCGCCAGCGCGTTGACGAACCCGACCATGACGCTGCGCGGCACGAAGCGCATGAGGCGGGCGACGCCGAGCACGGCCAGCACGACCTGGAACACCCCGCCGAGGACCACCGCGGCGAGCAGGTACTGCAGGCCGTGGTCGGCCACGAGCGGCGCGACGACCAGGGCGACCGCACCCGTGGCGGCGCTGATCATCGCCGGGCGGCCGCCGGTGAACGCGATGACCACGGCCATCGTGAAGGAGGCGAACAGCCCCACCCGCGGGTCCACCCCGGCCAGGATCGAGAAGCTGATGGCCTCGGGGATCAGCGCCAGGGCGACGACCAGGCCGGCGAGGACCTCGGTCCGGGCGACGCGCGGGGAGAGCCAGGCGGGCCGCGCGGGGCGGGGGACGGGGCGAGCGGACGGCACGTCCTCCCACTCTGCCGTCGTCCCCGGGCCGGTCGTGAGCGCGCGGCGGTGCGAGATCCCTCACCTGCGGGAGGCGGAATGCCCGCCACCCCCGCCGGTTGAGAGCTCGACGAACCGATCGCGTCGTCCCCGGAGTGCCGCCTTGTCCCGTCCCGTCCTGCAGGTCGTCACCGCCAGCACCCGTCCCGGCCGCAAGGGCATCGCGGTCGCCCGCTGGGTGCAGCGGCTGGCCGAGGCGCACGGCGGCTTCGACGTGGAGCTCGTGGACCTCGCGGAGGTCGGCCTGCCACTGCTCGACGAGCCCGACCACCCGCGGCTGGGCCGGTACGTGCACCAGGCCACCTGGGACTGGAGCACCACCGTCGCCCGGGGCGACGCCTTCGTCTTCGTGACGCCGGAGTACAACCACTCCTTCCCGGCCTCGCTGAAGAACGCGCTGGACCACCTGCACGGCGAGTGGGCCGACAAGGCCGCCGGGCTGGTCTCCTACGGCGGGGTCTCCGCCGGGCTGCGCGCCGCGACCGCGCTCGAGCCGGTGCTCGCCGCCCTGCGGGTGCACACCGTGCCCGAGGCGGTGTCGATCCCGTTCTTCACCCAGTTCCTCGACGACGAGGAGACCTTCACCGCCAACGCCGAGCTCGAGGCCGATGGCAAGGCGATGCTCGACGAGCTGCTGCGGGTGACCGGCGCCCTGCGCACCCTCCGCGCCGCCTGAGGAAGGGCCCTCAGCGGAGGTCCTCCAGGAGGAGCAACGAGTAGGCGGCCAGCGACGGGCCGTCGGTGAACCGGCCGGCGCGGATCATCGCCCGCAGCTCGTCCTCGGGGACGAAGGCGTGCTGCATGTCGACCTCGGTCGCCTCCCGCGCGGTCGGTCCGGCGGTCAGGTCGGTGGCCAGCCAGACGTCGAACTCCTGGGTCGACAGGCCCGGGGCCAGGTCGAGGTGGCCCAGGTGGCGCAGCCGGCCCGCGCGCAGCCCGGTCTCCTCGGCGAGCTCGGCGCGGGCCAGCTCCTCCGGCGTCCCGTCGCTGCCCGCACCCCAGGTGCCCTGGGGGAACTCCCAGGCGCGGCGGCCGACGGGGTAGCGGTACTGCTCGACCAGCCAGAACCCGTCCCGCTCGGCCGGGAGCACGAGGGCGAAGTGCGGCTTCTCGACGACGGAGTAGACGCCGGGGGAGCCGTCCGCCCGCTCGACGGCGTCCTCGCGCACCCGGATCCACGGGTTGCGGTAGACCTCGCGGCTGGCCGTCGTCCTCATGCGTTCGTCCTCATGCGCTCGCCCTCATTCGCTCGCCCTCACGTGACCGAGCCTCGCAGAGCGCGGACGATGGAGCGTGATGACCAGACGGAAGCCGACCGGGGTCTCGTTCGAGACGTGGGTGGAGCAGCAGATCCGGCAGGCGCAGGAGCGGGGCGCCTTCGCCGACCTGCCCGGCGCGGGCAAGCCGCTGCGGATCGACCCCGAGCAGACCGCCTACGACTGGGCACTGGCCAAGGCCCGGCGCGAGGGCGTGGAGACCGCGGCGATGCTGCCGCCCGGCCTGCGGCTGCGGCGCGAGCGCGACCAGCTGCCCGAGCGGGTCGTGGAGCTGGGCAGCGAGGACGCCGTCCGCGCGCTGGCCGAGGACTACAACGCCCGCGTGCAGGCCTTCTGGCGGCAGCCGCAGGAGAGCCGGTGGGCGCCGGTGCCGGGGCTGGCCGACGTCGAGGCGCTGGTCGCGCACTGGTCGGCGAACCGGCCGCCGCCCCCTCCGCCGGCTCCCGCGGCGAGCGCGCCGGAGCCCCGGCGCCGCTGGTGGCGGCGCCGGGGCTGACCCGGCGGTTGCGCCCCCGGCGAACGGCCGGGTCGCGCCCGCGGCCCCCGGGTAGGGCAGCTCCCGTCCGTCACCGACGAGAGGACCGCCATGTCCGAGGTACCGGGAACCGACCGCGACCAGGCCCGCGAGAACGTCCGGGAGGAGACGCCGATCGTCCCCGACGACATCGAGGGCGACGACGACCCGCTCACCACGTCCGACCCGCACAACACCGGGGACGAGGGGCAGACCGGCGACAGCGCGAAGCCGCCGGCGGGGAGCACCGAGCCCCTGACCTGAGGCCGGTGCCGCCGCCGGCGGCCGCCGCGTCGCTCAGCCGGGCACCCGGTCGAGGAAGCCCAGCACGGTCCGGATCCGCCCGTCCCCGTCGACGACCGCGACGTCGGAGCCGGTGACGGGCGGCTCGCCGTCCGCCGGGCCGAGGTGCCACGTGAAACGGAGCTGGTCGTGGTGGGCGTCGGCGGGCCCGGCCAGCCGGAAGGCGAGGCCGGGGAACTGCTGCTGGACGGCGGCGATGGTCGCCTCGATGGCGTCGTGGCCCGTGACGTCGACGAGCGGGTCGGTGTAGCGGGCGTCGGCGGCGAACACGTCCTCGACGGCGGCCCGGCGGGCGGCCGGCTCGGTCGCGTTCCAGGCGGCGATGTAGCGCTCGGCGTGGCCGGCGGTGGCGGTCATGGCTGTCTCCTCGGGGTCGGGGGGATGGGTCAGCGGCGGCGGAGGGCGGTGAGCTGGACGGCGGCGAAGCCGGCGACGACGGCGGCCTGCAGCAGCACCCACGCCGTCCCGGCGCCGGTGAGGTCGAACCCCCCGGCGAGGACGACGGCGACGCTGCCCGCCGCCCACAGGGCGTTGGCCGCGACGACGGCCTCGGCGGCGACGGCCGACACCCGCGGGCGGGCCGCGACCAGGGCAACCGCGCCGGCGTAGGCGAGCAGGAAGGCGCCGAGGCCGCGCAGCGTCCCGGACGGGACGCCGAGCAGGTCGGCCAGCGGTGGCGCCGCGAGCAGGTAGGCGGCGCCGTTGGCCCCGGTGACGGCGGCGTCCAGGCGCAGCGCCAGGCGGAGCAGGTCGAGCGGGCGGCGGGTGGTGGTGGCAGTGGCCGTGTCGGTGGTCGTGTCGGTGGTCATGGCGACGACCGTGGCCGTGGCGGGGAACGGCGTCGATTACCTCGCGGGTAGGCGACGGCGGCACCCCGCGTCGCTAGCGTCCGCGGCGTGACCACCGCCGTCCGTCCGCCCGTGGGGGAGCTGCTGCGCGACTGGCGCCGCCGGCGCCGGCTCTCCCAGCTCGACCTGGCCAGCGACGCGGGGGTCTCGACGCGGCACCTCAGCTTCGTCGAGACCGGCCGCTCCCGGCCCAGCCGCGACATGGTGCTGCACCTCGCCGAGCAGCTGGAGGTGCCGCTGCGGGAGCGCAACGAGCTGCTGCTCGCGGCCGGCTTCGCGCCCGCCTACGGGCAGCGCGGCCTCCACCACCCGGACATGGCCGCGGTGACGCGGGCCCTGGACCTGGTGCTGCGCGCCTACGAGCCCTCCCCGGCGCTGGTGGTCGACCGGTCCTGGGAGCTGGTGATGGCCAACGCGACGGTCGCCCTGCTCACCGAGGGGGTCGCCGCGCACCTGCTCGAGCCGCCGGTGAACGTGCTGCGGCTCAGCCTGCACCCCGAGGGCCTGGCGCCGCGGATCGGCAACCTGCCGCAGTGGCGGACGCACGTGCTGCACCGGCTGGCCCGCGAGGCCGGCCTCACCGGCGACCCCGCGCTGGCGGCGCTGCACCGGGAGCTGGCCGCGTTGCCCGGCGGCACCGACCGGGCCACGCCCGACGGCATCGTCGTGCCGCTGCGGCTGCGCACCGACGCGGGCGTGCTGTCGTTCGTCAGCACCGTGACCACGTTCGGCACCGCCGTGGACGTGACCGCCGCCGAGCTCAGCGTCGAGGCGTTCCTGCCGGCCGACGCCGCGACCGCGGAGGCGCTGCGCCGGTCGGCGGGGTAGTCAGTCCGCCGGCTCCCCGGCCTCGGCCCGCCGCTCGGCCTCGGCCCGCTCCTTCGCCTCCGCCTCGCGGGTGGCCATGCCGCCGTGACCGCCCTCGTCGTACTGCCCGGGGCGCAGGTTGTTGCCCTCGGTCTCCTCGCGCGGCTCGCTCATGCGCCCACCCTGCCCCGGACCGCCGCCCCCGGCCACGCGGTGTCCCTCCCGGCGCGCTCCTGCTCTGCCCACCAGGGTGGGCAGAGCAGGGTGATCACCTGTGCTCTGCCCCCAGGCGCGGGCGGAGCACGGAGACCCGGGAGGACCTACAGGACGTCGAACTCGTTGAACGCCGCGCCGCCCGACAGCGTCGCGTAGCCGGGGCCGCGGTCGAAGAACGGCTCGTCCCCGGTGCGGGCAGCCCGCCGCTCGTCGCGCAGCGCCGTCGTCGCCGCCTCGTCGGCGGTGCCGTCGTCCCGGACCACGACGCCGTAGTCGTCCCGGGCGCCGGCGACCGAGACCTTGCGCCAGGCGATGTCGCGCAGCACCTCCTCGACCGGCCGGTCCAGCGGGTCGCCCCAGCCGCCCCCGCCGGTGGTCCGGATCCGGACGACGGTGCCGGCCGGCAGCGGCTCGGCGTCGGCCAGCGCGTCGACCTCGTGCTCGTCCGGGCCGCCGGGGTCCACCGTGATCGAGAACGGCCGCCCCGCCTTCCCGCCGTTCACGCCCCAGCAGGCGAGGATCGAGCGGTCGGCGATCGACATGAAGTGCGCGTCGCGCAGCACCCGGATGTGCTTCTCGTAGCCGCAGCCGCCGCGGTGGCGCCCCGGGCCGCCGGAGTCGATCGCGAGACCGAGCCGCTCGACCCGCAGCGGGAAGCGGGACTCGGTGAACTCGGTCGGCAGGTTCCGCGAGTCCGGCACGACGTGGATGGTGTCCTCGCCGTCGGCGTAGTACCGCCCGCCCGAGCCGCCGCCGAGCACCTCCCGCATGAGGTAGGGCTGGCCGTCGTGGTCGGTGCCGTAGACGCCGGTGTAGCGGATCGTCTCCTGGTCGGCGGGCATCCGGCCGCCGGTGGCCTTGGCCAGCACGCCGGCCAGGACGCCGAGCAGCCGGAGGATGACGAACGTCCGGGCGTTGGTCGGCGCGGGGAAGACGGGCGTGAGCAGCGTGCCCTTCTCCGGGAAGCGCATCTCGATCAGCGGGACGACGCCCTCGTTGACGTCGAGCTGCGCCATCCGCTCCGGCGTCTCGGCGAGGTTGCGCAGGATCGGCGCCAGCCACTTCTTGAGGAAGTTGCCGTCGGCGTAGTCGCCGCAGTGGTTGATCGGCCCCTTGGCCTGCGGGCCGGTGCCGGTGAAGTCGATCACCAGCGGCACCTCCGCCGAGGAGTCCATGGTGAGGGTGATCCGCTGCCGGTGGAGCTTGGGCTCCTCGACGCCGTCGTGCTCGGCGTAGTCCTCCCAGACGTAGGTGCCGTCGGGGATCTGCGACAGGATCTCCCGCCGGTACACCTCGGTGGAGCCGGCCAGGATCGCCTCGAAGCAGGCCTCGACCGCGGCCACGCCGTACCGGTCGAACAGCTCGCCCAGCCGCCGCGCGCCGGCCAGGCAGGCCGAGCACTCGGCGTCGAGGTCGGCGGCGAGCGAGTCGGGCATCCGCGAGTTGCGGGTCATGATCTTCAGCGCGCTCTCGTTGGGCACGCCGCGGTCCCACAGCTTGATCGGGGGGACCATCAGGCCCTCCTCGAACACCGACGTCGCCGCCGAGGGCATCGAGCCCGGCACCGCGCCGCCGATGTCGTCGTGGTGGCCGAAGGCCTGCACGAAGGCGACGACCTCCGGGTCCCCCGTCTCGGGGTTGCCGGCGAACACCGGCACGGTCACGCACAGGTCGGGCAGGTGGCCGATCCCGCCCTCGGAGAGGTAGACGTCGTTGTGGAAGAAGACGTCCCCGACGTTCATCGTCTCGATCGGGTAGTCGCGCACCACCGGCTGCACCAGCGCCGAGTACGAGCGGCCGGTGAGCTTGCGCATCCGGCGGTCGTGGATGCCGGCGCGGAAGTCGTGGGCGTCGCGGATCATCGGCGACCGCGAGGTGCGCCCGATCGCCGTCTCGACCTCCTTCTCGATCGCGGCCAGGGTGCCGGCGACGATCTCCACGAGGACCGGGTCGGCCTCGACCTTCTGCTGCTGCTGCGGCTGGACCTCGGTCATCGGGCGGTCTCCCTCGTGAGCAGCAGGTTGCCGTGGGCGTCGACGGTGGCGGCGAACCCCGGGTGCACCGGCACGGTCGAGCCGAACTCCTCGATGATGGCCGGTCCCGTGACGACGTCGCCGGGGGCGAGCCCGGTGCGGTCGTAGGTGGGGGTGTCCAGCCAGTCGTCGAAGAACACCCGCCGCGAGCCCGTGACGGCGCGCTCCACCCCGCCCTCGCCCGGCGCCAGCTCCACCAGGTCCGGACGGCGGATCGGCCCGATCCCGCTCACCCGCAGGTTCACCCACTCGACGGCCTGCCGCGGGTCGTCGGCGAAGTCGTAGCCGTACAGCTGGCGGTGCGCGGCGTGGAAGGCCTCGGCGACCTCGTCGGCGTCCTGTACGCCCAGCTCGGCTCCGTCGTCGGGCGTGCGCACGGGCACCCGCACCTCGAAGGCCTGGCCGACGTAGCGCAGGTCCGCCGTCCGCTGCATCCGCTGCTCGTCGCGGCCGAAGCCCTCGCCGTCCAGCGCGGCGCGGGCCCGGTCCTCGAGCCCGGCGTAGACGGTCCGGACGCGGTCGAGGTCCAGGTCGGCGTGCCGGGACACCACGGTCTGCACGTAGTCGTTGCGGACGTCGACGGTGAGCAGCCCGAACGCGCTGACGTTGCCGGGGTTCGGCGGCACCAGGGTCCGGGGCAGGCCGAGCACGTCCATCAGCCGGCAGGCCAGCAGGGAGCCGGAGCCGCCGAAGGTGGTGAGCGTGAAGTCGCGGACGTCGAGGCCACGGGCGACGGTGACCTGGCGCAGCGCGTTGGCCTGGTTCCAGGCGGAGATCTCGAGGATGCCGGTGGCGGTGCGCTCCAGGGACAGGTCGAGCTGCTCGCCCAGCCGCTCCAGGCCCGCCCGGGCGGCGTCCACCGACAGCGGGATCTCCCCGCCCAGCAGGTGCGGCGGGATCCGGCCGAGGACGACGTGCGCGTCGGTCACCGTCGGCCGGTCCCCGCCGGAGGGATAGCACATCGGGCCGGGGTCGGCGCCGGCCGACTGCGGGCCGACCTTGAGCGTGCCCTCCGGCGACAGCCAGGCGATCGAGCCGCCGCCGGCGCCCACGGTGACGACGTCGATCATCGGGATCTTGCTCGGGTAGGCGCCGACCGAGCCCTCGGTGGTCAGCGTGGGCTCGCCGTCCACCACGACCGTGACGTCGGTCGAGGTGCCGCCGCCGTCGCAGGTCAGCACCCGGTCGAAGCCGGCGGCCCCGGCGATCAGCGCGGCGCCCAGCGCGCCGGCGGCCGGGCCGGACAGCATCGTGGTGATCGGCTGGTGCACGACCTCCTCGGCCGACAGCACGCCGCCGTTGCTCTTCATCACGTAGAAGGGCACGCCGGGCGCGATCTCGTCGAGCCGGGTGCGGATGTTGGTGACGTAGGCGCCCACCCGCGGCTTGACCGCGGCGTCGACCAGCGTGGTCACCGACCGCTCGTACTCGCGGTACTCGCGCAGCACCTCGCTGGACAGCGACACCACCGCCCCGGGCAGCTCCGCGCGCAGCACCTCGAGCATGGCCCGCTCGTGCGCGTCGTTCGCGTAGGCGTGCAGGAAGCAGACGCCGACGGTGGTGATGCCGGCGTCGCGGAAGAAGCGGGCGGCGGCCACGGCGTCGTCCCGGTCGAACGGGCGCACCTCGCCGCCGTGCACGTCGAGCCGGCCGCGGACGGTGCGCACCAGGTCGGCCGGCACGATCCGCGGCGGCTTGACCCAGAAGTAGCTGTTGCCGTAGCCGTCGGGCACCGACTGGCGGGCGATCTCCAGCACCGACTCGTAGCCCTCGGTGGTGATGAAGCCGATCCGGTCGAGCTTGCCCTCGAGCAGCTGGTTGGTCGCGACCGTCGTCCCGTGGCTGACCGCGGTGACCGCGTCCCCGCCCAGACCCATGAGCCCGAGCACCTTGCGGACGCCGGCCAGGAAGCCCTCGGCCGGGTCGGCGGGCGTGGACGGCGTCTTGGTGGTCGTCGTCCGCCCGGTGTGCTCGTCGACGGCGACGACGTCGGTGAACGTCCCCCCGGTGTCGATGCCGATGCGGATCCGGCGCGCGGCGGGAGGGGCGCTCATGTCGGTACCTTAGCGATGAGCAATCGCCGACGGGAAGCGGTGCACGCGGGTCCCGGGTGCGGCCCGGGTGCGGCCACGGACGGTGGCGCGGCCGTCGGTCCTCCGGTCACGACTCGACGTGCCTGGTCGCTCCCGCGCGGTGACCGCCACCGGGTTGCGCGCGACCGACCGGTCCGTCCGCGGGGCAACCGCTGGGCAGCGGCGGGGCGGTGCGCCACGGTGACGCCGCTCGCCCCGCCCCGGCACCAGGAGGCACCGATGCCCGCCGTCCCCACCACCGACGCCACCTTCGCCCGCGACGTGCTCGAGAGCCCGCTGCCGGTGCTGGTCGACTTCGGCGCCGAGTGGTGTCCGCCGTGCCGGGTGCTCGCCCCCACCATCGACCGGCTCGCCGACGAGCAGGCCGGCCGGCTGCGGGTGGTGACCCTCGACGTCGACGCCAACCCCGAGACCACCCGGCGCTACCAGGTGATGGGGCTGCCCACGATGGGCCTGTTCGTGCGCGGCGAGCTGGTGACCACGCTGGTCGGCGGCCGCCCCGGCTGGGCGATCGTCGAGGCCCTGGCGCCCTACCTGCCGGTGCCCGCCTGAGCGGCGCGCTCGTCCTCGAGCCGCAGGGCCTCCGGGCATATGCCTTGACAGGCATATGCCCGGAGGGGCATGTTCGTCGGCGTGCGGGAGTCGACGTGGACGGCGCTGGCGGATCCGAACCGCCGGGCGGTGATCGGCCTGCTGCGGCGGCGCCCGCACGCGGTGGGTGAGCTGGTCGGCGCGCTGCGGCTGTCCCAGCCGGCCACGTCCAAGCACCTGCGGGTGCTGCGCGAGGCGGGCCTGGTCCGGGTGCTGCCCGAGGCCCAGCGCCGCATCTACGCCCTCGACCCCGCGCCCCTGGCCGAGCTCGACGCCTGGCTGGCGCCCTACCGCGACCTGTGGAACCCGGCCCTGGACCGGCTGGGCGCCCACCTCGACCGCACCGACCCCGAGGAGACCCGATGAGCACCGCACCCGCCGGCCTGGGCACCTACGTCGAGCACGAGGGGCGGCCCGCCGTCCGGTTCGTGCGCAGCTACCCGCACCCGGTCGAGCGGGTCTGGCGCGCGGTGAGCGACCCGGCCGAGCTGGCGCACTGGTTCCCCTCGACCGTGACGATCGAGCCGCGGGAGGGCGGCCGGATCACCTTCTCCGACGACCCGTACGCGGTGGACGCCGAGGGCGTCGTCCTCGTCTGGGACCCGCCGCACCGGCTGGCCTTCTCCTGGTACGCCGACGAGGTGCACCTGACCGTCGAGGAGGCGGACGGCGGTTGCCGGCTGACCCTGCTGAACGTGCTCGACGAGCGGCCGGCGGCCGCGCGCAACGCCGGCGGCTGGTTCGTCTGCCTGCGCTCGCTGGAGCGGGTGCTGGAGGGCCGCCCCGGCACCGGTCCGCACGGGGAGGACGGCCAGGACTGGGAGCCGGTCTACGCCGCGCACGTCGAGGCGGGCCTGCCCTCCGGCGCCGAGATCCCCGCTCCGGCCGCCACCGACTGACCGCCCGCGTCAGTCGAGGAGGGTCTGCAGCAGCCGGGCCAGCTCCGCGCGGTCGGCGGCCGACAGCCGGCCGAACAGCGCGCGGCTGTCGGCCTCGCGGGCGGCGTCCACCTCGCCCAGCACCCGGTGCCCCTCCTCGGTCACCCGGAGGACGACGGCGCGCCGGTCGGCCGGGTCGGCGGCGCGCTCGACCAGTCCGCGCTCCTGCAGGGCGTCGGCCACCTCGGTCGCCGAGCGGGGCGCGATGTGCAGCGCCTCGGCCAGCGCGGACAGGCGCATGCCCTCCCGGCCGCCGACGACCCGCAGCGCCCGGGCCTGGTGGGGGGAGAGCTCCCACGGGGCGAGCACCTCCCGCCACCGGCCGCGCTGGGCACGGGCGGCCCGCATGAGCAGGTCGCCCAGCGTCGCCGGGTCGGGTGCGGCCACCCGGGAATGGTAGCGACGACGCTGCGGTTACCGGAACGTGAGGTAGCCTCACGAATCCGGAGACCGGAGGTGGTCGTCGTCGACGACATGAGCACGCGGGGCGGCAGCGGCCGGGGCGGCCGCACCGTGGACCCCGCGGACCGGGCGCAGCTGGAGCGCTCGCCCGTCCCCCTGCGCCGCGTGACGGCGCTGTTCCGCCCCTACCGCTGGCCGGTCGCGACCGTGGTGGCGCTCATCGTCGCCTCCTCCGCCGTCGCGCTGGCCACGCCGTTCCTCGTCCGGCTGGTGATCGACGAGGCGCTCCCGCGGCAGGACGTCCCGCTGCTGGTGTGGGCGGTCGCCGGCATGGTGGCCGTGACCGCGCTGACCGCCGTCCTGGGGGTGGTCCAGACATGGCTGTCGACGACGGTGGGCCAGCGCGTCATGCACGGCCTGCGGACGGCGGTCTTCGGCCACCTGCAGCGCCAGTCGCTGGGCTTCTTCACCCGCACCCGCGGCGGCGAGGTCCAGTCGCGGCTGATGAACGACATCGGCGGCATGCAGTCGGTGGTCACCTCGACGGCGACCTCGCTGGCGTCCAACGCCACGACCGTGATCGGCACGGTGGTGGCGATGGTCGCGCTGTCCTGGCGGCTGTCGCTGCTGTCGCTCGTCGTCCTGCCGCCGGCGATCGTGCTCACCCGCCGCGTGGCGCGGATGCGCCGCGAGGTCACCGCCCGCCGGCAGCGCTCTCTCGCCGACCTGCACGGGCAGGTCGAGGAGGGGCTGTCGGTCAGCGGCGTGCTGCTGGGCAAGACCCTCGGCGCCGGGCCCGCCCAGTCGCGCCGGTTCGCCGCGACGTCGCAGGAGCTCGTGGGCCTGGAGGTGCGCTCGCAGCTGGCCGGCCGCTGGCGGATGGCGACGATGAGCATCGTCTTCGCCGGCATCCCGGCGCTGATCTACCTGTTCGCCGGCCTGCCGGCGACCTCGGGCGGGATGACGATCGGCACGCTGGTGGCGTTCACGACGCTGCAGGGGGCGCTGTTCCGCCCGCTCATGCAGCTGCTGGACGTCGGTGTCTCGGTGACGAGCTCGCTGGCGCTGTTCAGCCGGGTCTTCGAGTACCTGGACCTGCCGGTGGAGATCGACGACCCGGCCGATCCGGTGGCGCTCGACCCCGCGCGGGTGCGCGGCGAGCTGCGCTTCGAGCACGTGGGCTTCAGCTACCCCGACGGCGGCCGGCCGGCGCTGGCCGACGTCGACCTGACCGTGCCCGCCGGCAGCACGCTGGCGCTGGTGGGGGAGACCGGCTCGGGCAAGAGCACGCTCGCCTCGCTGGTGGCCCGGCTGGCCGACCCCACCACCGGGCGGGTCACCCTGGACGGCGTCGACCTGCGCGACCTGCGGCTGGCCACGCTGGCCGAGGTGGTCGGGGTCGTCGCGCAGGAGACCTACCTGCTGCACACGACCGTGCGGGAGAACCTGCGGCACGCCCGGCCCGAGGCGACCGACGCCGAGATCGAGACGGCGGCGCGGCGGGCGCAGGTCCACGACGTGATCGCCGCGCTGCCGGCCGGCTACGACACCGTCGTCGGCGCCCGCGGGCACCGGTTCTCCGGCGGGGAGAAGCAGCGGCTGGCGATCGCCCGCACGCTGCTGCGCGACCCGCGGGTGCTGGTGCTCGACGAGGCGACCAGCGCCCTGGACACCCGCACCGAGCGGGCGGTGCAGGCGGCGCTGGACGAGGCGCGCCGCGGCCGGACGACGATCACCATCGCCCACCGGCTGTCCACCGTGCGCGACGCCGACCGGATCGTCGTCCTGGCGGCCGGGCGGGTCGTCGAGAGCGGGACGCACGACGAGCTGGTGGCGCTCGGCGGCCGGTACGCCGGTCTGGTCGCGGCCGGCGAGCGGGAGGCCGTCCTGGCGGCCTGAGCCCCCGCCGCGAGATCTGCACACTCGTCACCATCAGCCGCTGATGCCGACGACTGTGCAGATCTCGTCGACAGACCGGTCAGGCGTACTCGACGGACCTCAGCGTGACCCCGCGGAAGGCGGCCAGCCGCTCGGCCTGCTCGTCGACCGCCGTCCGCAGCCGCGCCGTCGAGCGCACCCACGGCTCCACGGCGACCGTCAGCGACGAGCCGGCCTTGCGCGGCCGCCACACGCCGGCCAGGGCGCCGTCCGAGAGCACCGCGCCGGGCCGGCCCAGCACCGGCCACAGCTCCTTGCGGCGCGCGGGGTCGGGCACGAGCAGCTCCCGGTCGCGGGCCTGCAG
The DNA here is from genome assembly GCF_054050575.1 of Blastococcus sp. SYSU D00868. Classification (NCBI taxonomy): domain Bacteria; kingdom Bacillati; phylum Actinomycetota; class Actinomycetes; order Geodermatophilales; family Geodermatophilaceae; genus Blastococcus; species Blastococcus sp. SYSU D00868. Next base: position 60,798 of record NZ_JBJGZO010000020.1, on the reverse strand, counting down.
GAACAGGTCGAACGGCCCCAGCAGCCGGGTGACCGCGGGCGGCTCCCCGGCCGCCGTGTCGGGGTCCAGGGTCCAGCGCCGCTCGCCCTCGACGTCCACCTCGACGGCGTCGGCCGGCCAGCGCTCGCGGACCTCCCTGACCGGGGCGTCCAGGTAGCCGGCGACGTGCTGCGGGGTGGCCGGCCCCAGCAGCCGCAGGTACGCGCGGACGACGTCCAACCGCTCCGGCACCTCCTCGGCCGCCGCGAACCCCGGCACCGGCTGCAGCACCGGCGGCGAGGTGCCCGGCTGGAGCTCCAGCCCCGCCCGCAGCGCGGCCAGCCGGAACGGCTGCTCGAAGGCGTGCGTCGCCCCGCACGGCCGGCAGTGGCGCAGGTACGGCGGGTCCAGCGCCGCCGTCAGCCGGCTGGACATCTCGCCCTTGACCACCGGCTCGGTCGCGATGGACCGCATCGCGGCGGCCACGGTGTCCAGCGCGGTCAGCACCGGGATGCCCGCGGCCTTGAGCGGCCTGGCCGCGTCGAAGACCCGCTTGGCGGCGTCCGCCTCGGAGAACGGCGCGGTCGCGGCGGCCACCGCGGGCAGGTCCGCCCGCCGGTACAGGTGCGGCGCGCCGCGGACCGACCAGACCGTGGCCAGCTCGCCGGGCCGCGGGGTCACCCCGCGCAGGGCCAGCGCCCACAGGCCGCCGTCGGGCCCGGTGTCCTGGACGCCGATGTCCAGGACGGCGGTGTCGGCGACCGTGCCGGCGTCCCGGTCCAGCTGCTGCGCGCGGACGCGGGCGCCGAGGACCTGACCAGCGGTGAGCGTCATGCCCCCGACCGTAGGGCGGGTCGGGGTCAGCGGATGGCCGCGATCACCCGCCGTGCGCGGCGATCGACAGCTGCTCCCACTCCCGCCACGTCGCCAGCCGCCGCTCGTACTCCTTCGTCGCCATCGCCAGGGGCGCCGTGCCGAAGAAGACGCGCAGCGGCGGCTCCTCGGCGTCCACCAGCTGCAGGACGGCGGCCGCGGTGGCCGCCGGGTCGCCCGCCGACTGCGCCGCCTTCGCCCGGCCGGCCATCACCTTCTCCCGGAAGGCGTCGTACGCGGGGTCCGGCTCGGCGTGCCGGGCCGAGGACCCGGACCAGTCGGTCGAGTACCCGGCCGGCTCGATGATCGTGACCTTGACGCCGAACTGCGCGACCTCGGCGGCCAGCGACTGGCTGAACGCCTCCAGCGCCCACTTCGAGGCGTTGTAGATCCCCAGGTTGGGCAGCGCGACGACGCCGCCGATCGAGCTGACCTGCAGCACGTGCCCCGACCCCTGAGCGCGCATGAGCGGGAGCGCGGCCTGGGTGATCCACAGCGCGCCGAAGACGTTGACGTCGAACTGGGCCCGGGCCTCGGCCTCGCTGATCTCCTCGACCATCCCGAACTGCCCGTAGCCGGCGTTGTTCACCACGACGTCGAGCCGGCCGAACGTGTCGTGCGCCCGCCGCACGGCCGCGATGCCGGCGTCCCGGTCGGCGACGTCGAGCTGCAGCGGGAGGACGGCGTCCCCGTGCCGCCGCACCAGCTCGTCCAGGGTGGCCGTGTCGCGGGCGGTGGCCGCGACGCGGTCGCCGCGCTCGAGGGCGGCGGCGGCCCACTCGCGGCCGAACCCGCGCGAGGCGCCGGTGATGAACCAGGTCTTCGACATGCGCTCCTGTGTACCCGGCGCCCTAGGCTGCCGCGGTGCCGGGCCTCGAGGTCTCCTTCCGCCCGCTGCGGCGCGCCGACCTGCCGCTGCTCGGGCGCTGGCTGGCCGAGCCGCTGGTCGCCCGGTGGTGGGCGCACGACCCCTCGCCCGAGGCGGTGGAGGCCGACTTCGGCCCGGTGCTCGACGGCCGCGACCCCACCGAGGTCGAGCTCGCCTGCGCCGGCGGGCGGCCGTTCGGCCTGCTGCAGCGCTACACCTTCGCCGACAACCCGGAGTACCTGGCCGAGCTCGCGCCCGTCTACCCCGTGCCCGACGGCGCGCTGAGCATCGACTACCTGGTGGGGGAGCCGGCGATGCGCGGGCGGGGCGCCGCGGCGGCGATGATCGCGGCGTTCGTCGCCGAGGGCTGGGCGCGGTACCCGGCCGCGCGGGACGTCGTCGTCCCCGTCGCCGCCGGCAACGTCGCCTCGTGGCGGGCGCTGGAGCGGGCCGGGTTCACCCGGGTCGCCGAGGGCCCGCTGACCCCGGACAACCCGATCGACCCGCCCGACCACGTCGTCTACCGCATCCGCCGGTGAGCGGGCGGCCGGCGGTCCCCCCGGCGGGTCGGCCCCCGCCACCGGCCGGAGGGCCGCGCCGTGGCGCGGCTCGAGGGGCGCCGGCGCGGCTGGACCCGGCCCGCGACGAGCCGGGGGCCGAGGAGCCGCCCACCCGATGAGTCCCGGGCCCGGCCGTCGTCTCTGCTGGCGCGGCCCGCACCGGCGGGCGCGGGAGGAGGACGGTCATGCGCTCGTTGGTGGTCACGATGTTCACGAGCCTGGACGGCGTGGTGCAGGCCCCCGGGGGGCCGGACGAGGACACCTCGGGCGGGTTCGGGTACGGCGGCTGGCTGGTGCCCTACTTCGACGACGCCCTCGGCGAGCAGGTCACCGCCTGGTTCGGGCCGGCGACCGCGTTCCTCCTCGGCCGCGGGACCTACGAGATCTTCGCCGCCTCCTGGCCACTGGTGCCCACCGACGACCCGATCTCCAAGGCGCTCAACGAGCTGCCCAAGCACGTCGCCTCCCGCACGCTGACCGGCCCGCTGGAGTGGGCGGACGCCACCCTGATCGAGGGCGACGTGCCCGCGTCGGTGCGGCGGCTCAAGGAGGACGGCGACGGTGAGCTGCAGGTGCACGGGAGCCCGGGGCTCGCCCAGACCCTGCTCGCCGAGGACCTGGTCGACGAGCTCCGGCTGGTGACCTTCCCCGTCGTCCTGACCGCGGGCAAGCGGCTGTTCGGCGCGGGCGCGCGCCCCGGCAGCTGGCGGCTGGCCACCTCGCGGACGACGCCGGCCGGCGTCGTCCTCAGCACCTACACCCGGGCCGGCGAGGTCGAGACCGGCGCGATCGGGCCCGAGTACGAGAGCTGAGCCGCCGGCGAGAGGGCCTCGGCGGGGCCGGGGCGGCCGAAGAGCCAGCCCTGGCCCAGGTCGACGCCGAGCGACAGGAGGGTCGCCGCGTCGCCGGCCGTCTCCACGCCCTCGGCGACCAGGGTCGCGCCGCAGCCGTGCCCGAAGGTGACCAGCGACGCGACCAGGGTGCGCAGCACCGGGTCGCCGGCCACCCCGGCGACGATGCTGCGGTCCAGCTTCAACACGTCCGGCGAGGTGACCACGATGTGCCGCAGCGAGGAGAACCCGGCGCCGACGTCGTCGACGGCCAGCCGCAGCCCGGCCGCCCGGAAGGGCAGCAGCGCCGAGGTCAGGGTGTCGTAGTCCTCGACCTGGTCGTGCTCGGAGAGCTCCAGCAGCACCCGGTGCAGCGGCAGCGTGCCCAGCAGCTCGGCGAACGGGCGGGTCAGCAGCGTGGCGGGGGAGACGTTCATCGCGACGTAGCCGCCGACGCGGTCCAGGTGCGCCGCGGCGCCCCGCAGCGCGAGCACCTCGAGCTCGTGCCCGCGACCCACGCTGTGCGCCTCGGCGAAGACGACGTCGGGGGCCTTGGCCCAGTCGGCGGGGAACCGGCTGAGCGCCTCGGCGCCGACCCGCTCCCCCGTGGCGAGGTCGACGATCGGCTGCAGCACGACGGTCGGCCCGCCGCCGGCGACGACGGGGTCGAGGCGGGCGTCGATGTCGCTGCGCCGCTGCTGGTCGCGCACCTCGGGCTCGACGACGACGGCGGCGGCGCCGGCCAGGACCTCCATGAGCGCCCGGTCGCGCCGGCCCAGCTCGGGGTCGGACGTGAAGCCGAACGCGCAGAAGGTGCCGTAGAGGCTGCCGTCGCTGAGCCGGACGGGGGCCGAGACGTAGCTGCGGATGCGCGGGATGCGCGCCGAGGGCAGCGACATCGCGAGCGGGTACCGCCTGACGTCGGGGATGACCGCCGGCAGCCGGCCGTCCAGGATCGCCTGGCAGAACGACGTCTCCTGCGCGACCTGGGCGCCCTCGCGCACCAGCACCGACGCCCGCGCCGAGGCCTCGACCACCTCCAGGTGCTGCGTGGTCCCGTCCAACCGGCTGAGGAAGGCGACGCTCATCCCGAGCGACTGCCGGGCCGTCCGCAGCAGGTCGGCGATCTGCTGATCGGCGGCGGACCGCTGTCGGCGCACGTGGGGCCCCTTCCGGTGGGTGTCCCCCCTCCATCGGCATCCGTTGCGCACGATTGAGTGGTCTCACCCGGACGGGTCGCCCCTCCCGCGGCGGCTCCCGCCGCGGGAGGGGCGCGACGGCGCCTGTCACAGTGGGAAGTTGGTGCCGGCAACCCGCGCCGGCTGCCGAGGAGGGACGACGTGGGCCGAGCGGCGGGGCGCGGGTCGCGGCGGGCGACCGAGCGACTCGTGCGGGCCGCCCGCGCGTCGCACCGCGTCACCTTCGTCGTCCTGGCCGTCGGGATGGTCGCCGGCGCGCTGCTGCAGTCGCTGGTCATCCCGGCGCTGGCCACCTTCCAGGAGGCGCTGGGGACGACGCAGGCCGACGCCACCTGGATCCTCACCGCCACCCTGCTGACCGCGGCCATCGCCACCCCGATCGCCGGCCGGCTGGGCGACATGCTGGGCCGCAAGCCGGTCTTCGTGGCGCTGCTGCTGTTCAGCATCGCCGGCTGCCTGATCTCGGCGCTGGCCAGCACGCTGCCGGTGATGATCGTCGGCCGCGCCGTGCAGGGCCTGGGCACCGGCGTGCTGCCGATCGCCTTCGGGATGGTCCGCGAGACCTTCCCGCCCGAGCGGCTGCACCGGGCGATCAGCGACCTGGCCACGCTCGGCGCGGTGGGCGCCGGCGGCGGGGTGGCCCTGGCCGGCCCGATCGAGCGGGCCTTCGGCGTCTCGGGCCTGTTCTGGGTGCCGCTGGTCCTGCTCGTCGCCGCCGCGGCCGGCGCCGTCCTGCTGCTGCCCCCGACCACCGAACGGCAGCCCGGCGGCATCAGCTGGGCGGCGGCCGTCGTCCTCTCCGGCTGGCTGGTCTGCCTGCTGCTGGGGCTCAGCCGCGCCCGCAGTGGGGTTGGGGCTCGCCGCGGGTGCTGGCCCTGCTCGGCGGGGCCGCGGTGCTGCTCGTCGTCTGGGTCGCGGTGGAGGTGCGCGCCCGGCACCCGCTGGTGGACATGGGCATGATGCGCCGCCGCGGCGTGTGGACGGCCAACCTCGTGGCGCTGCTGTCCGGGGTCGGGATGTACGCCTCGTTCGCGTTCCTGCCGCAGTTCCTGCAGACCCCGCCCTCGGCCGGCTACGGCTTCGGCTCCACCGTGACCGAGTCGGGCCTGGTGATGCTGGTGCAGACCGGGACGTCGTTCGTCACCGGCCTGGTGGTCGGCCCGCTGCTGCACCGGCTGGGCTCGCGCGCGCTGCTGCTCGGCGGCGTGCTCGGCTTCGCCGCGGGCTACGCGGTGATGGGGCTGGTGCACGAGCAGTTCTGGCAGGCGGTGGTCGCTGCCGTGCTCATCGGCCTGGGGTTCGGCGCCTCCTTCGCGGCGATGGCCAACCTCGTCGTCGCCGCCGTCCCGCCGGAGCAGACCGGCGTCGCCAGCGGCATGAACGCCAACATCCGCACCGTCGGCGGCGCGATCGGCTCGGCGCTGATGTCGACGGTGGTGACCGCGTCGGCCGGGGCCGACGGCGTGCCCGGCGAGGGCGGCTACACGACCGGCTTCCTGCTGCTGGCCGGCGCGTCGCTGGTCGCGGCGGGGGCGGTGTTGCTCGTCCCGCGGGTGCCGCGCGACCCGGCGACCCACGACGAGCCCGACGTGCCCGACCGGCACCCGCAGGCGGCCCTGGTGGCCGGCGGGCCCCTGGCCGGCGCCGGCGAGGAGTGACGCCGGTGACCCCCGCCCCGCCCCGCGTCTCCTACCGGCTGACCTACGCCGTCCTGGCGCTGGGCGTCATCGCGTTCGTCCTGCAGCAGGGGCTGGTGGCCCCCGTCCTGCCCACGCTGCAGCGGGAGCTCGGCACCACCCAGGCCGACGTCGCCTGGGTGATCACCGCGAACTTCCTGGCGACGGCGGTGTTCACGCCGATCCTCGGCCGGCTGGGCGACATGGTCGGCAAGAAGCGCGTGTTCGTGCTCGCGCTCGGCTCCGTCGCGGTCGGCAGCCTGCTCGCGGCACTGGCGACGTCGCTGCCGCTGATGATCGTGGGCCGCCTGTTCATGGGCGCCGGCGGCGGCGTGCTGCCGCTGACCTTCGGCATCATCCGCGACGAGTTCCCGCCCGAGCGGGTGACCGGGGCGATCGGCACGATCTCCTCGCTCATGGCGGTCGGTGGCGCGCTGGGCACCGTGCTGGCCGGGCCGGTCGTCGGCACGCTCGGCTGGCACTGGCTGTTCTGGCTGCCGCTGGTCCTCGTGTCGATCGCCGCCGTCGCGGCCCACTTCGTCGTCCCGGAGTCGCGGGAGCGGGCCGGGGGCACGATCAACCCGCTGGCCGCCGTGCTGCTCTCCGGCTGGCTGGTCTGCCTGCTGCTGTCGATCAGCCAGGCGCCGAAGTGGGGCTGGGCCTCGCCCGCGGTGCTCGGCCTGCTGGCCGCGGCCGCCGTGCTGCTGGTCGTGTGGGTGGGCGTGGAGACCCGCGCCCGGCAGCCGCTGATCGACATGCGGATGATGCGGCTGCGCGGCGTCTGGACCGGCAACGTCGTCGGCCTGCTGTTCGGCATGGCCATGTACTCCGGCTTCACGTTCATCCCGCAGTTCCTGCAGACGCCGGAGGCCAGCAGCTACGGGCTCGGCGCCTCGATCACCGTGTCCGGGCTGGTGCTGCTGCCGCAGTCGGCGGCGTCGTTCCTGCTGGGGCTCGCCTCCGGCCGGCTCGCCCAGCGGTTCGGGTCCAAGAACCTGCTGGTCGTCGGCGCGATGAGCACGTCGGTGGGGTTCGCGCTGTTCGGCCTGGTCGCCGACTCGCTGTGGCTGGCGAGCCTGATCTGCGTCCTCATGGGCGTCGGCTTCGGCATGGCCTTCTCGGCGATGGCCAACCTCGTGGTCGCCGCGGTGCCGCCGTCGCAGACCGGCGTGGCCAGCGGGATGAACACCAACATCCGCACCATCGGCGGGTCGATCGGCACCGCCGTGCTCGCCGGCGTGGTCACCGCGAGCACGGGCCCGTCGGGGGTGCCGGCCGAGTCGGGCTACACCACCGCGTTCCTGCTGGCCGCCGGCGGGCTGCTGCTCGCCGGGCTGGCCGCCCTGCTCGTCCCCGCCGTCCCCCGGGACCCGGTCACGCACGAGGAGCCCGAGGTCTCCGGCCGCCACCCGCAGGCCGCGGTCGTGGCGGGCGGGACGCTGGTCGGCGACGGCCGGGAGGGCCCCGCCGACCCGGACGCGTACCGGAACGGTGCGGGGGCCGGGACGCGGACGTAGGGTCCCGGGACCCGGGCGCACCGCGCCCCGCGGACCGTCGGGGGGTGCCGCCACGTGCCGACCGAGGACGGCGCCGCCCCGCCCGGCGGCGACGGCATGGACCCCGGCCTGCTGCGCGCCGCGGCGGCGGCCACCGAGGCCCTGCTGTGCGTCGTCGACGGCGAGGGGCGGATCCTGCTGGCCAACCCCGCGCTGCAGCGGTTCACCGGCCTGGCCCCGCGCGAGCTGCTGGGCCGGGTCTTCACCGACGTGTACGTCGCCCCGGAGCACGTGGAGCTCGCCCGGGACGCCGTCGCCCGCGCCCTGGCGACCGGCGTGGCGTACCCGCAGGAGGGCGACTGGCTCACCGGGGCCGGCCTGCGCCGGCGGGTCGCGATGCGCAACACCGTGCTCGTGGACGACGACGGGCGGCCCTACGCGGTGGTGTGCCTCGGCGTCGACGTGACCGCCGACCGCCAGCGCGAGGCCCGGCTCAGCCGCCGCGCCGACACCGACCCGCTCACCGGGGTGGCCAACCGGGGCGTGCTGTTCGACGTGCTGCGCGCCCACCAGGCCGGCGGCGGCTGCGGCCTGCTGTTCTGCGACCTCGACGGGTTCAAGGCGGTCAACGACGAGCACGGGCACGCCGTCGGCGACCGGGTGCTCACCGAGGCCGCCGACCGGCTCGCCGTCCTCGCCGGCGTCTCCCGGCTGGTCGCCCGCTTCGGCGGCGACGAGTTCGTCGTGGTCGAGCCGGGCGCGACCGACGCCGCGCTGGCGGAGCTGGCGCAGCAGGTCGTCGCCCGCATGGCGGCGCCGTTCGCCGGGCCGGCCGGGCCGCTGCACCTGGGGGTCAGCATCGGCACCGCGGTGGGGCGGCCGGGGGAGACCGCCGACGAGCTGGTCGCCCGCGCCGACCGGGCGATGTACGGCGCCAAGACCCACCGGCGGCGGCGGTCGGTGCGCGACGAGCCGCCCGGCCCGCTGCGCTGACCGCGCGGCCGGCCGCGGGTCAGCCCTCCAGCAGGCCGGCCTCGTGGGCCAGGATCGCCGCCTGGGTCCGGTTGGCCAGGTCCAGCTTGGTGAGCAGGCGGCTGACGTAGGTCTTCACCGTCGCCTCGCTGACGAACAGCTCCCGGGCCAGGTCGGCGTTCGACCCGCCGCCGCCGAGCAGCACCAGCACCTCCCGCTCCCGGTCCGACAGCGCGGCGACCCGCTCCAGCGCCTCCATCCGGCGCGGGGCGGCGCGGCGCTGCACGTAGGAGTCGATGAGCGTGGCGGTCACGGCGGGGGAGAGCGACGCCGTCCCGTCGGCCACCGCGCGCACCGCCGCGGCGATCTCCCGGGGCGGGGTGTCCTTGAGCAGGAACCCGGCCGCGCCGGCGGCGAGCGCGGCGTAGACGTACTCGTCGAGGTGGAAGGTCGTCAGGACCGCGACCTGCGGCGGGTCCGGCATCGCCAGGATCTGCCGGGTCGCCTCCAGCCCGTCCAGCACGGGCATCCGGATGTCGGTGAGGACGACGTCGGGGCGCAGCTCCCGCGCCGCGCGGACCCCGGCCGCGCCGTCGCCGGCCTCGCCGACCACCTCGAACCCGCCGCTGGCCTCCAGCACGGTGCGCAGCCCGAAGCGGACCAGCTCCTCGTCGTCGACGAGCAGCACCCGGATCGGCCCCGGTCCGCTCACGCCGGCAGCACCGCCTCGACCGCGAAGCCGCCGTCCAGCCGCGGGCCGGCCGCCAGCCGGCCGTCGAGCGTGCGCACCCGCTCGGCCAACCCCACCAGCCCGTGGCCGCCCGACGGCGCCCCGGCCGCCGGCGCCCGGCCCGGGCCGTTGACCACGCGCACCACCAGCTCGGCCTCCCGCCGCTCCAGCTGTACGCACACCCGGGCGCCCGGCGCGTGCTTGGCCGCGTTGGTCAGCGCCTCCTGCACGATCCGGTAGGCGGCCCGGCCGACCGAGGGGTCGACGGCGGGCCGGTCCGGCGCCCGCAGCTCGACGTCCATCCCCGCCGCCCGGCTGTCGGCCACCAGGCGGTCCACGCTCTCCAGGCCCGGCTGCGGGGCGAGCGGCGCCCCGTCGTCGGCGCGCAGCACGCCGACCATCTGCCGCAGCTCCTCCAGCGCCTGCCGGCCGGCCGCCTGCACCTGCCCGGCGAGCTGCTCGACCCGGTCGCGGTCGGCGGCGGCGACCTCGATCGCCCCGGCCTGCAGCACCATCAGGCTCACCCGGTGCCCGACGGCGTCGTGCATCTCCCGGGCGATCCGGGTGCGCTCGCCGAGCACCGCCTCGCGGGCCAGCAGCTCCCGCTCGGTCTCCGCCCGCTCGGCGCGCTCGCGCAGGGCGGCGAGCAGTTCGGCGCGGGTGCGGGCCCATGCGCCCAGGGCGCCGGGCAGCAGCACGACGAGGACCGCCCCGCCGACGGCCCCGATCCACTCGTCCAGCGAGGTCAGCCCCCACGGCTGGGCGACGGCGACGACGCCGCCCACGGCGGCCACGGCCCGCAGCCGCCATCCCCCGCGGTAGCGCCCGACCGCGTAGGCGGTGATCAGCGCGGCCCCCGTCACGGCGGAGGAGAGCGCGGCGAGCCCGGCGCCGGCGGCGAAGGGCACCAGCGGTGCCCGGCGTCGCAGCAGGAGCAGCAGCAGGGCCAGCGCCAGGCTGCCCACCAGCAGGGCGGCGTCGGGGACGAGGCCGGCCTCGGGCGTGGCGGCGCCCGCCACCACCATGCCGAGGGAGAGCAGCGCGAGGAGCACCTCGAGCGCGACGGCGCGGCGCGACAGCCCCGGCCACACGCGCGCTCGCGACCCCATGGGGCGGAGCGTAGGTCCGCCACCGGCGTCGGCGGGTCGGCCGATCGTCCCGGCCCACGTCATCCATCGGATGACACGGACGCGACCTCCGTCGACCCCGATCGGCTGCTCCCGGCCGACGCGGAGCGGGCGCCCCGAGCGGCAGGTTCGTCGTCGACAGGCCGACCCCTGGAGGCAGCGATGATCACGGTCAGCGGACTGACCAAGCAGTACGGGACCCGGACCGTCGTCGACGACGTGTCCTTCACCCTCGAGCCCGGCACGGTGACCGGCTTCCTCGGCCCGAACGGCGCCGGCAAGAGCACGACGATGCGGATGATGACCGGCCTGGTGCCGGCCACCTCCGGCACCGCGCTGGTCGACGGCCGCCCCTACGCCGAGCTGCCCAACCCGGGCGCCGTCGTCGGCACTCTGCTCGACGCCTCCGCGGTGCACCCGGGCCGGACCGGCCGGGCGCACCTGCGGCTGCTGGCCGCCGCGGCCGGGGTGCCCGCCGCGCGCGCCGACGAGGTGCTGGAGCAGGTCGGGCTGACCGCCGCGGCCCGCCGCCGGGTCGGTGGCTACTCCCTCGGCATGCGGCAGCGGCTGGGCATCGCCGGCGCGCTGCTCACCGACCCGCCGGTGCTGGTGTTCGACGAGCCGGCCAACGGCCTGGACCCCGAGGGGATCCGCTGGATGCGCGACCTGATCCGCGGGCACGCCGCCCGCGGCGGCACGGTGCTGCTGTCGTCGCACCTGCTCGGCGAGGTGGAGCACACCGTCGACCGGCTGCTGGTGATCGGCGCCGGCCGGGTCGTGGCCGACGGCCCGGTCGCCGCCCTGCTCGGCGCCGAGGGGACGACGGTGCGTGCCGCCGACCCGGCCGCCCTCGCCGCCGCCCTGACCGCCGCCGGGTTCCACGTGCAACACGGCGACGGCGGTGCGCTCGTCGTCCCGGGTGCCGACCCGGCCGCCGTCGGGGCGGTCGCCGCCGCCGGGGGCCACGTGCTGGTCGAGCTGCGGCCGGCCGAGCGCGCCCTCGAGGACCTCTTCTTCTCCCTCACCGCCTGACCGTTCCCCCTTCTGGAGCCCCGCCATGACCGCCACCCTCCCCCGGGAGCCCGCCGTGACCACGACCGTCCCCGCCGCCCGCCCCGCCGTCCGGCCCGGGGCCGCCTCCCCTGCCGCCCTCGTCGCCCTCGAGGTGCGCAAGTCCCTGTCCACCCGCTCCGGGAAGGCCCTCGCCGCCGCGGCGGCGCTGCTCGCCCCCGCAGCCGCGGCGATCATCTCCGCGGCCAGCGATGAGCGGCTGGGGTCGGTCACCGGCCCGGTCGGCGTCATGGGCATGCTGACCGCGCTCGTCCTCATGGCGCTGGGCGTGCTGTCCACCGCCGGCGAGTGGACCCACCGCACCGTGCAGACCACCTACCTGCTCACCCCGCGGCGCGGCCGGGTGCTGGCGGCCAAGGCGGTCGCCGTGGCGCTGCTCGGCGCGGCCCTCGCCGCGGTGTCGACGGCGCTGACCGTGCTCGGCCTGGCGCTGCTCGAGACCGGCGCCGACTGGGCCGGCGCGGGCCGCGCCGTGGCCGTCGCGGTCGCCGCCGGGGCGGCGTTCGCGGTCACCGGCGCCGGGTTCGGTGCCGCGCTCGCCAACACCCCGGCCACGCTGACCGGCCTGTACCTGGTGATCCTCGGCGCGCTGCCGGTGGTGCGGACCTTCGAGCCGGAGATCGGCTCGAGGCTGGACCCGGCGGAGGCCGTGCTGGCCCTGGCGCAGGGGAACGCGACCGGCCGCTCCGCCGCGATCCTCGCCGGCTGGGTGCTCGTCGGCCTGGTCGCGGGCGCGGTCGTCACCCGCCGGCGGGCCGTCGCCTAGGGCTCCCGGCACCGCTGTGCACCTGTCCACCTCTCGACCCGGTCGAGAGGTGGACAGGTGCACACTCGCGTCCAGCCGGCGGTCACACGGCGGCGGTCGCGGCCGTCCGGGCGAGGACCTCGAGGTAGTGCGGGTTGTGCATCACGCCGAGGACGTTGCCGAACGGGTCCGTCACGGCCGCGGTGACCACCGGGCCGTGCGGCGTGACCGGCTGGTACTCCCTGGCCCCCGCCGCCAGCAGCCGGGCCAGCGTGCCCTCGAAGTCGTCGACGTGGAGGTGCACGATCGCGCCGCCCGGCCCGGGGGTGGGGGCCGGGTCGAAGGAGCGGGCGGCCAGGGCCAGCTCGTCGTCGGAGTCGCCGAACCGGAACTTCGCGTACTGCAGCCGCCCGCCCGGGCCCGGCCGGGTGAAGTAGGGCGCCACGCCCAGCAGGTCGGCGTACCAGGCGGCGGCCGCCTCGACGTCCTCGGCCCAGAAGGTGAGCGTGGAGAACCCGCGCAGGGTCGTCACGGCCGGCGTCCTCAGTCCACCGGCTGCCAGTCGGGGACGACCCACCGGTAGAACGGCCGCGCGACCGAGTCCTTCGGCGTCTCCCACGTGTCGGGGCGGTACGGGCTCAGGTACGGGCTGAGGTCGTCCATGATCTTGGCGAACGCCGGCCGGCGGGACTCGTGGTCGGCCCGGACGGCGGCCGCGGTCTCCGGGTCCTGCTCGAGCAGGTGCACCATCACGTCGTCGATCCCGTACAGCCAGCGCCCGGTCACCCCGGTCTCGCGCGGCAGCGGCCCGGCGTCGGACTCGGCGAAGACCCGTGCGATGTCCTCCTCGGCTCCGGGCTTCATCCGCTGCACGATGACGGTGACCTCGCGCTCGGCGGGGACCTCACCCTCGGGCAGCCAGCGGTAGAACTCCTTGGCCACCGAGTGCGAGGGGTTCTGCCAGTAGCTCGGGTACGGGGTCACGTAGGGCTCGATCAGCTCGGCGATCTTCTGGAAGGCCGGCAGCCCCCGGCGCTGGCCGGAGATCTCCGGGTCCTCCTTGCGCTCGATGACGTGGATGTACAGGTCGTCGTGCGACAGCAGGATCCGGCCGATGACGCCGAGGTCCTGCGGCCGGGTGACGTGGTCGAAGTGGGCGAAGACCGGCCCCACCTCGTCCTCGCTCCCGGGGACCATGTGGCAGACGATCACGTTGCGGAACGGGCGGAAGGTCATGGCGCTCTCCTGTGCGCTCGGGGTGGACGGGGTCAGGGAAGAGGGACCGGGGTGAACCGCAGCGGGAGCTCGAGCAGCCCGCGGAAGGCCGACGCGGCGGGCAGCCACTGCAGCTCCTCCACGGGGACGTCGAGCCGCAGGTCGGGCAGGCGGACGAGGACCCGCCGCAGCGCCGTCGTCGCCTCCATGCGGGCCAGGGCAGTGCCCAGGCAGTAGTGCAGGCCGTGGCCGAAGGCCAGGTGCGGGACGTCGGGCCGGGTCAGGTCGAGCCGCTCGGGCTCGGGGACGAGCGCCGGGTCGTGGTTGGCCGAGCTCAGCACGACCGTGACGATCGAGCCGGCGGGGACCGGCACCCCGCCGATCTCCAGGTCCTCGGTGGCGAAGCGGAAGCTGGACACCGGCACCGAGCAGTCGAAGCGCAGCAGCTCCTCGACGGCGTCGGGCAGGCGCTCGGGCTCGCGGCGCAGCAGCTCCAGCTGGTCCGGGTGGGTCAGCAGCGCCACCACGGCGTTGCCGAGGAAGTCCGAGGTGGTCTGGTAGCCGGCGAACAGCAGCAGGAACGACGTCGACACCAGCTCGGCCTCCGAGAGGCGGCCCTGCTCGTCGCGCGCGGCGATGAGCGAGCTGACCAGGTCGCCCGCCGGCGCCCGCCGCTTCGCCGCCACCAGCCCGGCGAAGTAGTCGTGCAGCCGCTGCTGCGCTTCGGCGATGGCCGCCCGGTCCTCCTGCGGGCTGCGGCCGCCCGTGCCGACGGTGCGGATGACCTGCGTGCCCCGCAGGATCTGCTCGTGGTCGGCCGGGGGGATCCCCAGCAGGTCCCCGATGACGGCCAGCGGCAGCCGCAGCGCGAACTCGTCGACGAAGTCGGTGTGCCCCGTCGGCGCGATCCGGTCGAGCAGCGTCTCGACGATCTCCTCGACGCGCGGGCGCATCGCCTCGATCCGCCGCGGCGTGAACGCCTGGCTGACCAGCCGGCGCAGCCGGGTGTGCTCGGGCGGGTCGGAGTTGAGCATGTTCGTGTTGATCTGGCGGGCCTTCTCCCCGAAGACCTCCAGGTAGGTGTCGCCCGCCCGGTACAGGTCCTTGGACAGCCGCGGGTCCGACAGCGCGGCGCGGGCGTCGGCGTAGCGGGTGACCAGGTAGGAGTCGAACCGCGGGGTCCGCACCTTCACCACCGGGCGCTCAGCGCGCAGCCGGGCGTAGGTGGGGAAGGGGTCGGCCCGGAACGCTGGCGTGAAGACCTCCGCGCCGGGGACGGGGTCGGCCTCGCGCCCGGCGGTGCCGGTCGGCCGGTCGGTGGTCACGGACATGGGGTCCCCCTCTGCGGTGGTGGGGCGGGCGCGGTCACGGCGCGAACACCCGCCCGAGGTGCGCCAGCAGCGCGTCGTCGGTCACCGGGCGGGCCCGGAAGCCGACGTGGCCGTCGGGCCGGACGACGTGGGCGGCGGTGCCGTCGGGGCCGGTGAGGTCGGTGAGCCCGTAGGCGGCGCGGAACGCCCCCGGGTCGCGGAGCACCGGCAGGTCGACCAGCGCCGGGATCCGGGCGGCCGGGTCGGCGAGCAGGTACGGCCGCAGCTGCCCCCGCGCGGCCTGCCGGGCGGCGGCGGCGAGCTTCTCCAGGTCCAGCACCCGCTCCTCGGCCACGTCCGCGCCCACCGCGAGCAGCAGCGTCGTGTGCGTGCCCCGGGTGAGGTCGAACAGCCGCAGGTCGTGGGCGACGCCGAAGCGGCGCAGCCCGTGCACGTCCGGCGCCCGGTGCCCCGGCTCGGGCCCGCCGGCGAACTCCGCGCCGTCGGTCGACTCCCCGACCAGGGGGCTGCCGGCGTAGTTCATGGTCATCTGCATCTCGAGCAGGAACTGGGCCTTCTCGTCGGCCATGTCCATCTCGTCGGTGAACGCGATGGCCACGGCGCGGTCGACGATCGCCTTGCCGGCGGGGCGGCGCTCGGCGTCGTAGCTGTCGAGCAGGCCCGGCGCGGCCAGGCCGCGCACGGCCAGCGCCAGCTTCCAGCCGAGGTTCCAGGCGTCCTGGATGCCGGTGTTCATGCCCTGACCGCCGGCCGGCGGGTGCAGGTGCGCCGCGTCGCCGGCCACGAACACCCGGCCGGCGCGGTAGCGGTCGACGATGCCGTGCTTGATCCGGAAGATCGACGACCAGCGCAGGTCCGACGCCGTCGTCCCGGGCGGGCCGAGGTCGTCGATCGCCGCCTGCAGGTCGGCCAGCGTCGGCGGCTCGTACTCCTGCCAGAACCCGGCCGGCACGACCCCGGAGCCGATCGTCTCCTGCAGCCGCTTCGGCGCGAGGGTGGCGATCCGGTACCGCTGCCGGCCCTTGAGCGGGACGCAGACGAGCATCCCGGTGAACGCGCCGTCGTCCTCGATGCGCACCCAGCGCAGCAGGTGGCCGGCGGGCATGTCCCAGTCGACGTCGACGTCGCCGAGCATGAACAGCTGCGGGAACATCGACAGCCCGCCGACGAAGGAGAGCCCCAGGCCCGCGCGGACCGCGCTGTGCGCGCCGTCGCAGCCCACCAGGTAGCGGGCCCGGGCGTCCTCGACCTCGCCCGAGGCGCGCCGCAGCCGCGCGGTCACGCCGTCGTCGTCCTGGGTGAACGAGACCAGCTCCACGCCGCGCTCGACGGCGACCCCGGCGGCCAGGAGGCGCGCGGTGAGCAGCCGCTCGGTCTCGTACTGCGGCAGCCCGAGGTGGGCGTAGGGCAGCTCGTCCAGGCCGGCCCAGTCGACCTGGTGGGTCTGCACGCCGTTGACGAACACCGTCTGCCCGTGCAGCCAGATGCCGGTGTCCATCGCCTCGGCGGCGATCCCCTGGTCCTCCCAGATCTCCATGGTCCGGCAGTGGATGCCGATGGCCTTGTCCGCCTGGGTCGCCGCCTGCTCCCGCTGGTCCACGACCCGCACGGTGATGCCGCGGCGGGCCAGCTCGATCGCGTGGGTCAGCCCGGCCGGACCGGCGCCGACGACGAGCACCTCGGCGTCCGCGCGGCCGGTGGCCGAGGGCGCGCGGGGCGGGGTCGTGGCGGCCGCGACGGGGGCCGGCGCGGTCCGAGGGCGCTCCACGAACTCCTGCACCGGGGCGCTGGGCACCGGCGCCGGCGGCGCGGCGTGCACCGGCTGGGGTGCCGGCGCCGGGGTGGTTGCCGGTGCGGGCGCCGGGGTCGGCGCCGGGGCCGGCGTCGCCCGCGGCGCCGCGGCGCGCAGCGGCGGGGCCTCGTAGCCGGCGTCCCCGGTGGCCTGCTCCGGTGGCCGGTAGCGGATCTCGTACAGCTGCCGCTCGAAGTCGACCGACAGCCACCGGACCAGCGTCGCGGTCTGGTCGGCGTGGGAGGGGTCGTCCACCCAGTCGGTGAAGTCCTGCTCGGTCTCCCACTCGGCGAAGATGTGGTAGATCGGCTCGTCGGGCTCCTTGAGCAGCTCCTCCCGGACCAGCCCGCGGGTGCCGCGCAGCCGCTCGGCCGTCGTCCGGTAGGCCCGCTCGAACAGCTCCTCCTCGCCGGGCCCCACGACCGTCCGGATGTCGACCCGCACGTGCGGGCCCCGGTCGCCGGGCACGGTGTACAGCACCTCGTAGGTGCTGCGGGACGCGTCCTCGCGCAGGTCCCGCAGCGCCGCGGTGAGGGTCTCCCGGGCGCTGCTGCGGCCGAAGGCGTCGACCGCGGCCCGGTCCACCCAGTCGCTGGTGATGACGAACGTCCGCGGGTCGTCGGCGTCGCGCACCAGCTCCTGGCGCAGGTTGCCGGGCACCCGGCTGATCTCGGCCGCGGCCGCCCGCCACGCCTCCTCGAACCGGGCCTCGCAGCCCTCCCGCGTGCGCATCCGCAGGAGGGTCCGCACGCCCGCCCGCTCGCCGGTGCCCGCGCTCATGCCGCCTCACCCTCCGGGTACCGGCGCAGCACCAGGCTGCTGTTGAACCCGCCGTAGCCGCGGGCGAGCACGACGACCGTCGAGACCGGCTGCACCCGCGGCCGCCGCAGCAGCTCGACGCCGGGGGCGTCGACCGGGTCGGTGAGGTGGGCGGTGCCGGGCGCGATGCCGTCCCGGATCGCCAGCAGGGCCGTGGCCACGTCCAGCGCGGAGCCGCCGGCCATCAGCCGCCCGGTGTAGGACGACGGCGCGGCCACCGGCACCGGCGCCGACCGCGGCGCGAAGACCTCGCCGATCGCGGCCAGCTCCAGCGCGTCGAGGCCGGGCGTGCCGGCGCCGTCGGCGATCACCAGGTCCACCTCGTCCGGGGTCGCGCCGGCGTCGGCGAGGGAGAGCCGGATCGCCCGCGCGTACTGGCCGGGATCGGGGGCCGGGGCCTCGTGGTGGTACGCGTCGTGGGTGGCGCCGTAGCCGGCGACCTCGCCCCACACGCGCCGCGCGCCGCGGGCCCGGGCCGCCGCGGGCTCCTCCAGCAGCAGGATCGCCCCGCCCTCGCCGACGACGTGCCCGTTCGCCCGCCGGTCGAAGGGCCGGTAGGCCTCCTCCGGCCGGGTCGCGGTCGACAGCCGCCCGCTGGTGGCCTGGCAGAGCAGCGCGTAGGGGCACATGCCGGCCTCGGTGCCGCCGACCAGGACGGCCGGCGTCCCGCGGCGGACGACGCGCCGCGCCCACCCGATGCTGTCCAGCCCGCCGGCGCCCTCGCTGACCACGACGCCGGAGGGCCCCTTGTAGCCGTCGCGGATCGAGATCTGGCCGGTGCTCGCGGCGTAGAACCAGGCGATCGACTGGTAGGCGCCCACCGACCGGGGGCCCTTGGCCCACAGCCCCTGGATCTCGTGCTGGCTGAACTCGTTGCCGCCGGAGCCGGCCGCGAGGAAGACGGATGTGGCGTAGGCGTCCTCGGGGGCGGAGTAGCCGGCGTCCTCGGCGGCCAGCGTGGCCGCGGCCAGCGACATCCAGGTCCACCGGTCGGTCTGCACCGCCAGCCGGGAGTCCACGTGCTCCTCGGGCCGGAAGTCGCGGACCTGGCCGGCCAGCGTGATCCCGTACGGCGTGGGGTCGAACCCCTCGATCGGCCGGATCGCGGCCTCCTCGCGGAGCAGCGACGACCAGTGGGCCTCGGCGCCCACGCCGGTCGGTGCGACCACCCCCAGCCCGGTGACGAGCAGACCTGTCACGGTGTCCTCCGGGACGGCCGGGAGAGCACGATCGCCGACTGGAAGCCCCCGAAGCCGCTGCCGACCGACAGCGCGACGTCGACCTTCTGCTCGCGGGCGGTGTTGGGGATGTAGTCGAGGTCGCACTCCGGGTCGGGCACCTCGTAGTTGGCGGTCGGCGGCAGCACCCCGCGCTGCAGGGCCAACGCGGTCGCCGCGACCTCGATCGACCCGATGGCACCCAGGGAGTGGCCGACCATCGACTTGATCGAGCTCATCGCCACCCGCTGCGCCGCCGGGCCGAGGCTGAGCTTGACCGCCGCGGTCTCGTGCCGGTCGTTCTGCTTGGTCCCCGAGCCGTGGGCGTTCACGTAGCCGACCTCGTCGGGGGCGGTGCGGCCCTGGGCCAGGGCCTGCCGGATCGCCTCGGCCATCTCCACGCCGTCGGGCTTGAGCCCGGTCATGTGGAAGGCGTTGCACCGGTTGGCGTAGCCGGTGATCTCGCAGTAGACCTCGGCGTCCCGCCGGCGGGCGTGCTCCAGCTCCTCCAGCACCAGCACCGCCGCGCCCTCGCCCATGACGAAGCCGTCCCGCCGGGCGTCGAAGGGCCGGGCCGCGTGCTCGGGGTCGGCGTTGTTGCCCGTGGTCGCCCGGATGGTGTCGAAGCAGGCCATGGAGATCGGCGAGATGGGGGCGTCGCTCGCCCCGGAGACGACGACGTCGGCGTCGCCGTCCTCGATCAGCTGGCTGCCGTAGCCGACGGCGTCGATGCCGGACGTGCAGCCGGTGGAGACCACGGTCGCCGGCCCGTGCGCGCGGAACCGGACCGCGAGCTCGGTGGCGCCGCAGCTGGGCACCAGCGCGTGGTGCAGGAAGTGCGAGGCGTAGCGCGGGTCGACCAGCCAGTGGGTCCCGGCGTCGCTGACCGCCACGTACTCCTGCTCCAGCCGCATCGTGGCGCCGACCGCGCTGCCCAGCGCCACGCCCACCCGCTCGGGGTCGGGCGCCTCGGCGGTGCCGGAGCCCAGCGGCAGCCCGCTGTCGGCGACCGCCTCGTCGGCGGCGACCAGCGCCATCTGCACGAACCGGTCGTTGCGGTGCACCTCGTGGGCGGTCAGCCCGTGCAGCCGGCCGTCGAAGTCCACCTCCGCGGCCACCTGGGAGCGGAAGCGGCTCGGGTCGAAGAACGTGATCCGCCGGGTCGCGGTCCGGCCCGCGGTGAGCATCTCCCAGAAGCCCTCCCGGCCCATCGACCCGGGGGCCACCACGCCGATGCCGGTGACGACGACCCGGCGGCGGGCGCTCACCGCGGACCCGGCGCGGGTTCGGTGTCGACGTGGCCGAGCTCCGGGCGCGGGGCCAGCGGCCCGTTGCAGAACACGAAGAAGGCCGCGGAGGCGCCGTCGTTGACGATCCGGTGGCGCACGCCGATCGGGATGTGCACGGCGGACCCGGCCGCGAGCCGCCGCTCCTCGCCGTCCAGCGTGACCAGCGCGTCGCCGCTGTGGCAGTAGAGGAACTCCTCGGAGTAGGGGTGCCAGTGCTCGCGCACGACCTCGCCGGGCTCGAGGGTCAGCGTGCCCATGAACCCGGCGGTGCTGCCGACGCTGGCCGGGGAGAGCAGGACGCGGATGTCCCCGCCGCGCCGGCGGTTGGGCGGGGTGTCGGCGCGGGACACCGTCGGGCCGACCCGCACCGCGCTGGGGGCGTGCTGGATGGTGGTCATGGCTCTCCTCGGGCGGGGGCCGAGCCGGCGAGCGCCGGTCCGGGGACGGCGGCGGACGGGGGGACGGCGGCCAGGGGGGACGCCGGCCCGGTGACGAGGTGGACCGGCAGCCCGGGGGCGACCTGCCGGACGAGCGGCCCCAGCAGCGGCGCGCCCCCGACCTCGAGGACGGCGCCGGCGGCTCCCAGGACCCGCGACGTCTCCTCCCAGCGCACCGGCGTGGTCAGGTGGGCGCGCAGGCCGCGGGCCAGCCGCTCGGGGTCGCGGGTGGGCACCGGGTCGGCGTTCGGCACCACGGGCAGGTCGGGCACGGACCAGTCGAGCGCCGCCAGGGCGCCGGCGAGGTGGTCGGCGACCGGCCGGACCAGCGGGCCGTGGCAGGCCGTGCGGCCCGGCAGGCGCACGAGGTCCAGCCCCGCGGCCAGCACGGCCCAGCGCGCGCGGGCCAGCGCCTCGCGCTCGCCGCAGAGCACCACCTGGGCGGGGCCGTCGAGGCAGGCGACGGCCAGCGTCCCGGCGCCCTCGGCCCGGGCCACGACGGCGCGGGCGACCTCGGCGGCGCCCGGGCCGACGACGGCGGCCATGCCGGCGCACGAGGGGCGGGGCGCCAGCGTCATGAGGTCGGCCCGCCAGCGGACCAGCTCCACCACCTGCTCCAGGTCCAGGGCGCCGGCGGCGACGAGCGCGGCGTACTCGCCCACCCCGTGGCCCGCGACGGCCACCGGCCGCAGTCCGCGGGCGGTGAGGCTGCGGTAGGCGGCGACGCCGGTGACCACGACCTCGAGGTCGGCCGCCTCGCGGTCGACGAGCGCGAGCGGGTCGCGCCACCAGCGGGCGAGGTCCCGGCCGGCGACCGCGGAGGCCCGGGTGACGACCTCGGCGGCCACCGGGTCGAGCAGCCAGGGGTCGGCCAGGCCGGGGTGGGCGCCGCCCTCGCCGGGCAGGACGACGGCCACCCCCGGGAGCGGTGTCACGTCACCTGCTCCGCGGACCGGGCCGCGGCCTCGACCTTGTCCTTGATGACGGCCATCTGGACCTTGGTGTTGGCGTCGATCCGGCGGGCCATGCCGGGGGTGTCGATCGGTGCGTCGGGGCGCATCCGGAAGTCCTGCACCCAGCGCATCCGGGTCCCGCTGCCCTCCGGGGTGTACGTCCAGCGGATGTGCATGAACTCGAAGGGCCGGGCCTCGAGGCGGCGGGCCACGACCTCGTGGGCGGCCTCGTCGAGGGTGCGCTCGGAGATCCAGCTCCAGACGCGTCCCGCCTCGTCGGGGACCATCGTGAGCCGGAAGCGGAACGTCGACCCGGACTGGGCCAGGATCTCGACCGCGCTGTACTCGGTGAACAGGTCCGGCCAGGAGGCCAGGTCGTTGGTCATCCGCCAGACGTGGTCGATGTCGGCGTCGATGACGATCGAGTTGTCGGTGTGCCCGATGGGCCCGCCGTCCTGCTCGAGGTCGTCGGTGCGCTCGATGGTGGTCATGGACAGCTCCTCGGGACGCGGGTGGTGGGGTGCGGGGGGCGCTCGCTCAGGCCATCCCGGTCGCCTGCCGGCTCTCGGCGACCGTCGCGACGATCTCGCCGAACGTGTAGCGGTCGGGGCTGTCGTCGGGCATCTCGGTGCCGTAGCGGTCCTGCAGCTCGGTCTGCATCGACAGGAAGGCCAGCGAGTCCAGCCCGATGTCGGAGAACCGGGCGTCCGGGTCGGAGGTGCGTGCCGACGCCGACAGCCCCGCCTTCGCGGTGAGCAGGTCCATGAGGTCGTCGAGGGTGAACGACGGTTCGGGCATGGGACTGGTCCTCTCCTCGGTGGGACGGGCCGGCGCCGGGCGGTCCGGTGCCGGGGTGCGGACGAGCTGCAGCGGGCCGCGGGTCGCGGGGACGTCGAGCGCCGGGTCCTCGGCGAGCGAGGCCGTGCGGGCGATCAGCTCGGGCAGCGTCCGGTCCAGGAACTGGACGTCGTGCCGGTCGGCGATGACGTCGGGGTGGCGCAGCAGCGCGCGGTGCAGGGCGACGGTGGTGTGCAGCCCGGGGCCCTCGACCCGCAGCTCGGTCAGCGCACGGTCCATCCGGCGGATCGCCTGGTCCCGGTCGGGCGCCCAGACCACGAGCTTGCCGAGCAGGGAGTCGTAGTGCGGGCTGACGTCGTCGCCCTGGCGGTAGCCGGTGTCGAACCGGGTCCAGGGCCCGCCGGGCACGTGCAGGACGTCGAGGTGGCCGGGCGCCGGGGCGAACCCGCGGACCGGGTCCTCGGCGTTGATCCGGCACTCGATCGCCGCGCCGCGGACGACGACGTCCTCCTGGTGCAGCTGCAGCCGGCGTCCGTCGGCGACCAGGATCTGCTCGCGCACCAGGTCGATCCCGGTGAGCAGCTCGGTGACGGGGTGCTCCACCTGGATGCGGGCGTTCATCTCCATGAAGTAGGCCCGCCCGGTGCCGTCGACCAGGAACTCCATCGTCCCCGCGCCCGTGTAGCCGACCGACAGGGCGCCGTGCACCGCCAGCGCCCCGAGCCCGGCCCGCTGGGTCGGCGACAGGTGCGCGGCCGGGCCCTCCTCGAGCAGCTTCTGGTGCCGGCGCTGCAGCGAGCAGTCGCGCTCGCCGAGGGAGATCCCGTTGCCGTGGGCGTCGCAGAGGACCTGGACCTCGACGTGCCGGGCCGAGGGGAGGAAGCGCTCGACGTAGACGGCGGGGTCGCGGAAGACGGCGCGGGCGGTGGCGCGGGTGCTGGCGAAGGCCGCGGCGAAGTCGGCGGAGCGGGTCACCACGGTCATCCCGCGGCCGCCGCCGCCGGCCGCCGCCTTGATGATCACCGGGTAGCCGATCCGGTCGGCGACCTCCCGCCCCTCGTCGGCGGTGCGGACCGGCTCGACCACGCCGGGCAGCAGCGGCAGGCCGGCGTCGGCCATCAGCCGGCGCGCGGTCGCCTTGTTGCCCATCTGCTGCATGACCTCGGGCGGGGGGCCGACGAAGGTGAGCCCCTCGGCCGCGCAGATCTCGGCGAAGTCGGGGTCCTCGGAGAGGAACCCGTAGCCGGGGTGGACGGCGTCCGCGCCGGTGCGCAGGGCCGCCTCGACGATGTTGGGCACGTGCAGGTAGCTGCACCGCGGCATCGCGGGACCGATGTGCACGGCCTCGTCCGCGAGGGCGACCACG
Organism: Blastococcus sp. SYSU D00868; assembly: GCF_054050575.1. Lineage (NCBI taxonomy): Bacteria > Bacillati > Actinomycetota > Actinomycetes > Geodermatophilales > Geodermatophilaceae > Blastococcus > Blastococcus sp. SYSU D00868. The sequence continues at coordinate 37,455 of NZ_JBJGZO010000020.1, read as the reverse complement.
GCGGAGTCGCGGTCCGACGTCGAGTGGACGGCGACCACCTCGATGCCGAGCTCCCGGCACGCCCGGGCCACGCGGACGGCGATCTCGCCGCGGTTGGCGATGAGCAGCCGGCTGATCACCGTGCCCGCCCCCTCACCGGAGCCGTCCCGCGGGGCGCAGCAGCATGAGCACCTGGTCGTACTCGACCGAGCTGCCGTCGGCCGCCCGGATCTCGGCGACCACCGCGGCCTCGTCGGCGACGATCGGGTTCATCAGCTTCATCGCCTCGACGATCGCCAGGGTCTGGCCAGCCTCGACCTCGTCGCCCTCGCGCACGAAGGGGTCCGCGTCCGGCGACGGCGCCGCGTAGAACGTGCCGACCAGCGGCGCCCGGACGGCGGTGACGCCCTCGGGCACCTCGGGGGTGCCGGCCGCGGCGGCCTCGGGGGCCGGGGGGACCGCGGCCGGGGCTGCGGGAGCGGTCGCGGCCGGCGCGGGAGGGCCGGGCGCCCACTCGATCTCGATCGCCCGCTCGCCGCTGCGGACGGTCAGGCGGCGCAGGTCGCCGGGCAGCGCCCGGGCGAGCTCGACGACCTCGTCGCGCAGGGCCCGGGCGGTGTCCTCGGGCGTCGGCGCGCCGCCGGCCTTGGCGGCTCGGGGCGGCAGCTCGGTCGGTTGCACGTCAGCTCCCCGGTGGGACGGCGGTCGGCACGGCCCGCAGGCCCTGGGCGTCGTCCCCGCCGATGCGGGCCAGCCGCCGGGTGCGGGCCGCCAGCAGGTCGGGGACGTCGAGCCGGTCGAGCTCGGCCAGCTGCTGGACCAGCGCGGCCCGGAGGGCCTGCGCGGTGGCGTCCCCGTCCGCGTCGGCGCCGCCCGGGGGCTCCGGGACGACCGCGTCGGCGATGCCGGCCTCGACCAGGTGCGCCGCGCCCAACTGCATGGCGCGGGCCGCGGTCGGCGCCGCCGTCGCGGTGCGCCACAGGATGGCGGCGCAGCCCTCGGGGCTGATGACCGACAGGTAGGCGTTCTCGAGCACGAGCAGCCGGTCGGAGGTGCACAGCGCCAGCGCGCCGCCGCTGCCGCCCTCGCCGGTGACCACCGAGACGGTCGGGACCCGCAGCCGGCTGCTGCGCTGGATGATCTCGGCGATCGCGTGCGACTGGCCGCGTTCCTCCGCCTCGGGACCGGGGTGGGCGCCGGGGGTGTCCACGAGGGTGACCACCGGCAGGCCGAAGGCCTCGGCGTGCTCGAGCAGGCGCAGCGCCTTGCGGTAGCCCTCCGGGTGGGCCATCCCGAAGTTGCGGGCCACCCGCTCGCGGACCGTGTGCCCCTTCTCGGTGCCGATCACCACGACCGTGCGCCCGGCGAGGGCGGCGACGCCGCCGACGACGGCGGGGTCGTCGGCGAAGGCACGGTCGCCGTGCAGCTCGACGAAGTCGTCGAAGGCCGCGTGCACCAGGTCCAGCGTCGTCGGGCGGTCGACCGACCGGGCCCGCGCGACGACCTGCCACGGGTCGAGGCCGGTCCCCGCGGTGGCGGGCGGGTGCGGCTGCGGCCGGTCGGAGGGCAGGGGCGCCGGCCGGTGGTGCAGGGCCAGCAGCCGGACCAGCAGGGGCCGCAGCTCCGCCCGGGTCTCCACCCGGTCGACGAGGCCGTGCGCCAGGAGGAACTCGGCGGTCTGGAACTCGCGCGGGAGCTCGGCCCCGATGGTCTCCTGCACCACGCGCCGTCCCGCGAAGCCGACGTGGGCCCCCCGCTCGGCGACCAGGACGGAGGACAGCGTGGCGAAGGAGGCCGAGACCCCGCCGTAGGTCGGGTCGGTGAGCACGGAGACGGTGAGCAGCCCGGCCTCGTGCAGGCGGGCGAAGGCGGCGCTGGTGCGCGCCATCTGGAACAGCGAGAAGACGCCCTCCTGCATCCGGGCCCCGCCGCTGGCGCACACGGTGACCAGCGGCAGTCCCCGCTCCAGTGCGAGCGCGGCGGCCGCGCTCACCCGCCGGCCCACCTCCACACCCATGCTGCCGCCGAGGAAGCCGAAGTCCATGACGGCCACGACGACGCCCGTCCCGCCGATCGCCGCCGTGCCGACGACGACCGCCTCGGACTCGCCGGAGCGCCGCGCGGCCTCCTGCAGCCGGTCGCCGTAGCTCCGCAGGTCGGTGAAGGAGAGGGGGTCGCGCCGGCCGGGGGCGAAGAGGGTCTCGGTGAAGGTCCCGGGGTCGACCAGCAGCGCGATGCGGGCGCGGGCGCCCAGCCGCAGGTGGTGGTCGCACTCGGGGCAGACGGAGAGGTTCCGGTCCAGCCGCTTGCGGTACAGCAGCCAGCCGCACTCCGGGCAGGCGACCCAGTCGACCAGCCGGTGGGCGGCAGCCGGTGCCGTGGTCGTCGGCGACGTGGACATCGCGTCCTCCCCTCGGGGTGGGTGGCCGGGCTCAGGCGGGCGAGGCGGTCCAGTGGTAGAAGCGCTGGGCCATGGCGTCCTGCGGCGAGCTCCAGTCGGACGCGTAGGCCTGGATGTAGGGCCGCAGGTCCTCGCTCACCGAGCGGAACGCGGGCAGCGACTGGGCGACCCGCATGGCGTCGGCGGCCGGGCGGTCGAAGTCGATGAGGTGCACGTAGAGCCCGCGGAACCGGAACAGCGAGCGCTGCCGGACGCCGATCTCGTGCGGCATGGAGGTCGCGTCGTACCTGCCGAAGACGGCGGCGACGTCGTCGGCGTCGTCCGGGGCCATCCTCGCGATGATCATGGTCTGGTGCACGGGGCCTCCAGCGGTCGGCGCCTGGCGGGCTGCCGGGGATGCGGGGAACGCTAGGAGCGGCCCGCCGCCGCGGGCATCGGCCGCGGGGTGGAGTTCGCCGTCGCCCCCGGGGGCGCGGGGGTGCGGTCCGGAGGTCGCAGGGGAGGAGGACGGCTCCTCCTCGTGGGGGGAGGACCCCGCCACGAGGAGGTGGGAGGTCGGACCCCGTGGACGACCGACCCCCACCTGTGGCCGGGGCGGGCCCCTACCCGGGTATGAACCCCCGCGGCGAGTCGCGGCCCTCGCGACGGACGTGGTGGCGACCCGGCGCGGCGAGGGCCTAACTTCGTGCGGTCCCACCAGAGAAGATGGCGAGGCTGCGACCGCCGCCGTACCGGACGGGAGCTGACGCTCATGGTCGGCGGACCGGGTAGAAGGGGCTCTCCAGGGGCCGCAGGCGAGGGCAGGCCGCAGGTCGGCGTCCTCGTGTGCGACGACCACGAGGTGCTGCGCCACGGGTTGCGCACCGTCCTCGCCCGGACGCCGGACCTCGTCGTCGTCGCCGAGGCGGCCGGCGCCGACGAGGCCCTCGCCCTGGCCGGCCGGCTGCTCCCCGACGTGACCCTGGTCGGTCTCGGCGCCCGGGGCCCGGTGGTGCAGCGGCTGGTGGGCGCGCTCACCGCCCTGGGCATCCGGGTCGTCCTGCTCGGCGAGGCGGGTCCCGGTGGCGGCGACTTCGTGGACGCCCTGCGGGCCGGCGCCCGCGGCTACATGTACACGACGGTCAGCCCGGAGCGGCTGGTCGAGGGCGTGCGGGCCGTGGCCAACGGCGAGACGGTGCTCGACGGGGCGGTCACCGGGGAGCTGTTGCACCGCCTGGAGGGGGCGGCGCCCGTCTCGGGGCCGGCTCTCCCGGGCGCGAGCCCGCTGACCGCGCGGCAGTGGGCGGTCGCGGAGCTGGTGGCGGAGGGGTTGACCAACGCCGAGATCGGGGAGCGGCTCCGGCTCAGCCGGGCCACGGTGAAGGGACACATCACCGTGGCCCTGCGCCGGCTCGGGCTGCGGGACCGCACGCAGCTCGCGATCCACGTCCACCGCATGACGCAGGGTGATGACCTGGGCGGGGAGTCACTGGGCACCCACGGGCAGTGAGGCCGCGACCGGCGCGTCCGCCGGAGATCGGAGTTTCCTGTGGATTCGTTGTGATGAGCCTGGACAGCCCCGATCGGTCGTGGGCTACCTTTCTCCGCGACCGTCCGTTCCGTACTGCGGGGTACCGGAACCATCGTTCGCGGCCACGCCCCACGTGGGAGCCGGCTCCGGCCGGCAGTCATCCGGGCAGGGGGTCCTCGCATGAGTCTTGGCGACAACGGGGTCTGGAACGGTCCGTCACGGCCGTCCGCGGGTCGTTCCGCCGGCGGTGCCGCCGGCACGACCGGTCCTCCCCTCGGGCGCGGGCCCGTCCGGCGTCCCGTCGCGATCCGGCCGCCGACGTCGCTGCTCGGCGTGGTCCTCTGCGAGGACCACGAGGTGTTCCGCCTCGGTCTCCGGGTCGTCCTGGAGGCACAGCCGGACATGGCGGTGGTCGCGGAGACCGCGCAGCTGCCCGAGGCCCTGGCGGCGGCCGCCGGCGGCGGGACGGCGGTCGTCGTCGTCCGTCAGGGGCTGATCGGCGAGGCCACGCGCCCCCTGCTGCGGGAGCTGTGCCGGTGCGGGCCGGCGGTCCTCGTGCTGGCCGAGCCCGGCGAGGACGCCGAGGTCGACCTCGTCGAGGTCCTGCAGGCCGGGGTGCGGGGGTACCTGCCCCGGCGCTCCGCGGCGCCGCGTCTGGTGGAGGCGGTGCGGGCGCTGGCCCGGCACGAGGCCGCGCTCGACCCGGCGGCGACCGGGCAGCTGGTGCGCTACCTGACGGCGCCCGCCCCGCCGGCGCGGACCGGGACGTGTCCGCTGGACCAGCTCACCGGCCGGCAGCGCGAGGTCGCGGTGCTCGTGGCGCAGGGGCTGAGCAACGAGGAGATCGCCGGCCGGCTGTTCCTCAGCCTGGCCACCGTCAAGAGCCACCTGACGGCGTCGATGCGGCGCCTGCAGATCCGCACCCGGACCCAGCTGGCGATCCTGGTCGCCCGGGAGGAGTCCCCCGTGGCCTGAGGCGCGGGGCGGCGGGCGGCCCGCCGGGCCGGCGTGATGCCGGTCGCGTTCCGGAATGCCGGCCGCTCGTTGGCTGTCGCAACCAGCGTGGACCTCTTCTCCCCCGTGACCCTCGGCGACCTCGAACTGGCCAACCGCGTGGCGATGGCCCCGCTGACCCGGATGCGCTCCGGCTCCTCCGGCGTCCCCGGCGACCTGGTCGTCGAGCACTACGCGCAGCGCGCCGGCGTCGGGCTGATCGTGACCGAGGGGACCTACCCCGTGCACGAGTCGCAGGCGTTCGTCGGCCAGCCCGGCATCGTCACCGACGAGCAGGTCGCGGGCTGGCGCCGGGTCGCCGACGCCGTGCACGCCCGCGGCGGCCGCATCGTCCTGCAGGTCATGCACGGCGGCCGGGTCACCCACGCCGACATCAACGGCGGCCGCCGGGTCGAGGCGCCGAGCGCGATCGCGATCGACGGCGAGGCGCGCACCGCCACCGGCAAGCACCCCTACCCGGTGCCGCACGCGCTGACCACCGACGAGGTGCGCGCGCGGGTGCAGACCTTCGTCGACGCCTCCCGCCGCGCGATCGAGGCCGGCCTGGACGGCGTCGAGCTGCACGGCGCCAACGGCTACCTGCTGCACGAGTTCCTCTCCCCGGCGGCCAACCGGCGCGACGACGAGTACGGCGGCTCGCCGGCGAACCGCGCCCGGTTCGTCGTCGAGGTGGTCACCGCCGTCGCCGAGGCGATCGGTGCCGGCCGGGTGGGCCTGCGGATCTCGCCCGAGCACGGCATCCAGGACGCGCTCGAGCCCGACCGGGACGACGTCCTGGCCACCTACGGGTACCTGCTGGACCGGCTGCGCCCGCTGGGCCTGGCCTACCTGTCGGTGCTGCACCGCGAGCCGGCCGGCGACCTGGTGCAGGAGCTGCGCCGGCGCTTCGACGGCCCGCTGATGGCCAACAGCGGCTTCGGCTCGATCACCACGCGCGAGGAGGCGGTGGCGCTGATCGACCGCGCCCACGCCGACGTCGTCGCCGTCGGCCGGGCGGTCATCGCCAACCCCGACCTGGTCGAGCGCTGGGCCGGGCAGCACCCGGAGAACGACCAGCGGCCGCACCTGTACTACGCCAGCGGCGCGGAGGGCTACACCGACTACCCGACGCTCCAGGCGGGCTGACGCGTCGCCGCACCGGCCCGGCCCGTGGTCTGATCGGGCGGGCCGGTGCGGGACGACGAGGAGGTCGGGTGGCCGAGGTGCAGGGCACGTGCGACGAGCGCTTCTCCGGGGTGCGGGAGGCGCTGGCACGGCAGCTGGAGGGCGACGAGCTGGGCGCGTCGGTCGCCGTGGACCTGGACGGCGAGACCGTCGTCGACCTGTGGGGCGGGTACCGCGACGAGGCCCGGACGACGCCTTGGAGGCGGGACACGATCGTCAACGTCTGGTCGACGACCAAGTGCGTGCTCAACCTCGCCGCGCTGGTCCTGGTCGACCGCGGCGACCTCGACGTGCACGCGCCGGTGTGCTCCTACTGGCCGGAGTTCGGCGCCCACGGCAAGAAGGACATCGAGGTCCGGCACGTCATGTCGCACACCTCGGGGGTCTCCGGCTGGGAGCGGCCCTTCTCGATCCGGGACATGTACGACTGGCCCTCGGCGACCGAGCGGCTGGCCGCGCAGCGGCCGTGGTGGGAGCCCGGCACGGCCTCGGGCTACCACTCCAAGAACCAGGGCTTCCTGGTCGGCGAGCTGATCCGGCGGATCACCAACACCACCTTCAAGCGGTTCGTCGCCGACGAGATCGCCGGCCCGCTGGGCGCGGACTTCCAGATCGGCGCCCGCGAGGCCGACTGGGACCGGATCGCCCCGGTCGTCGCGCCGCCGCCGGAGGACGACGACCCGGCCGCGGTGGACCCCGAGTCGCCGGGCTACAAGACGTCCGTGGGCCCCCGGGGCTCGGTGAAGGCGGCGAACTCGCCGGAGTGGCGGCGGGCCGACCTGGGCGCGCTCAACGGGCACTCGAACGCGCGCGGCGTCCTCGACGTGATGCGGGTGATGTCGCTGGGCGGCACCGCCGGCGGCGTGCGGCTGCTGTCGCCGGAGACGATCGACCTCGTCTTCGAGCAGCAGTCCGACGGCGTCGACCTGGTGCTCGGCGCGCCGTTCCGGTTCGGCATCGGCTTCTGCCTCGGCTCGCCGGTCGTGCCCTACGTGCCCGCCGGCCGGACGTTCTTCTGGGGCGGCTGGGGCGGCTCGCTGGTCGTGATGGACCTCGACCGCCGGCTGACGATCAGCTACGTCATGAACCGGATGGCGCCGGGCGTCCTCGGCTCCGACCGCAGCCGCGCCTACGTCGAGGCGGTCTACGCCGCGCTCTGAGGCCGCGCCCACCGGGGCCCTTCGTCCCGTCCCGCGCACGAACCGCCGCCGTCCCCTCCGTCCGGGTCCACACTCGGCCCGCCGGAGGACCCGGCGCGCTGGTCCTGACGGACGGAGGGATGGGTCATGGACCGCATGAGTGAGACCCCCGCGGGCGGCACCGCCGAGGTGGAGCGCCGGTACGAGGCGCCGCCGAGGGACCACACGTGGGACCTGGTCGCCGCGGTCGCGGGGCTGGCGTTCGTCGTCCTGGTCGTGGCGAGCTTCTTCACGCCGGAGGTCCCCACCGCGGACGACGGCGGTGCGGCGATCGCGGCGGACATCGCCGCGGACCGGACCGGGCACCAGTGGTCGCTGCTGCTCGGCTTCCTCGCCGACGTCGCCTTCCTGGTCTTCCTGGCCGGCCTGTGGAGCAGGCTGCGCCGGGCGGAGGGGCGCGGCGGGATGTGGAGCGGGCTGGTCGCCATCGCCGGCGCGGTGTTCACCGCGACGATCATGGTCTCGGAGGGGCTCTACCTCGCCCTCGTCACCGGGACCGCCGAGGTGGGCGACGAGCCGGCCGTCTTCACGACGCTGGCGGTGCTGAACGACTGGGTCGGCACCGTGGGGATCCCCGCGGCCGCCGCGCTGTTCCTCGGGATCACCGCCGCCGTCGTCGCCACCCGCACGCTGCCGCAGTGGCTCGGCTGGTGGGCGGCCGTGGTCTCGGTGCTGCTGATCGTCAGCCTGGCCGGGGTCTTCCAGGAGGACGTGGACGACGGCGGCGTCTTCTTCGCCGCGTTCGCCGCCTTCATCCTCATGCTGCTGTGGGTCCTGGCCGCGAGCATCGTGCTGCTGATGCGGGCCGGCCGCCCGGCCGGCCACCGGCACGAGGCGGCCGCCGGGTAGGCGTCCGGCTCCACCCGCGAGTACGACGGGCGGCACTGACCCGTGGTCGGCCGTTCGGTGGGGCGTCATGGCCTGGACAGGGACGACGCCGCCCGGCCGGCCACGGGCCTCCCGGGTCCGGGGCCCGGACCTGCGTCAGGCAGGGACGTCCCGCCCCGTTGGGGGGGCGGCTCCACCCGCGCCGGCGCCCCTCGAGCCGCGCCGTGCCCCGGCGCGACGGCAGGCGGCGCGGCTCGACCCCCGCCCGGTGCGGTCAGCCCCGGCCGCGGGCGGACCGCGCGGCGAGCCGGCGCACCAGGCTCGGCGGCACGACGCGGCTGGCCGCGTAGATGCCCTTGTAGACCGCGCCCGGGATGGAGAGCACCCGCCCGCGCCGCAGGTCGGACAGGGCGTCGTCCACCACCCGGTCGGCGTCCATCCAGAGCCACGCGGGGCCGGAACGCTCCTGGCCGATCCGCTGGTGGAACTCGGTCCTCGTGAAGCCGGGGCACAGGGCCATGACCCGGACGCCGTGCTCGGCGGCGGACAGCGCCAGGCTCTGCGACAGCGTGGTGACGTAGGCCTTGCCGGCGCCGTAGACCGAGCCGCGGCCGGGGAGGAAGCCGGCGACGCTGGAGACGTTGACGATCGCGCCGCTGCCGCGCCGCTGCATGCCGGGCAGCGCCGCCCGGGTCAGGGCCAGGACGGCGCCGACGTTGACCTCGAGGTTCGCGGTGAGGACGTCGGGCGGGGTGTCGACGAACTCGCCGGGCGTCGCGTAGCCGGCGTTGTTGACCAGCAGGTCGACCGGCGCGCCGCCGCTCAGCCGGTCCTCGACCCGGCGGCGCTGGTCGCGGTCGGACAGGTCGGCGACGAGCACCTCGGCCCCCGCACCGCGCTCCGCCCGCAGCCGGGCGGCGAGGGCCTCCAGGCGCTCGCGGTCGCGGGCGACCAGCACGAGGTCGTACCCGTCGGCGGCGAGCCGCTCGGCGAAGGCGAGACCGATGCCGGAGCTCGCCCCGGTGACCAGTGCGGTGGGGCGGTCGCTCACGGGCGCCTGCGGCCGAGGAGCCAGCCGAGCGCGACGCCGACGGCGGTGAAGAACCCGCCCGAGGCGGCGCCGACGAGGAACGAGCGGAGGTCCAGCGTCGCGCCGGCCGCGGCGGGCGCGGCGGCGCGGCCGGTGAAGACCTGCGGCGCCGGGGACGGCGTTCCCGCGGGAGCGGCCTCGGGCGCCGGCGCCGTCGTCGAGCTCACCGCGGCCGAGGTCGCCCGCGGCTCCGGGATGGCCGGCGCCGCGGCCGCCGGCGAGGTCAGCTCGGCGTCGATCGCGGAGAAGAACTGGCCGGCCATCCGCTTGGCGACGCCGGTGATCATCCGCTGCCCGACGCCGGCGACCGGCCCGCCGACCACGGCGTCCGCCGAGTAGGTGAGCGTCGTCGTGCCACCGTCGCCGTCCCCGGCGAGGGAGATCAGCACCTTGGCCCGTGCGTTCCCCGGCGCGCCGGCGCCCGAGGCGTGCATGACGTAGGACGTCGGCCGCTGCTGGTCGGACAGCCGCACCTCGCCGGCGTAGGTCCCGCGGATCGCGCCGACGCCCACCGAGACGTTCATCCGGTACTCGTCGTCCCCGACCCGCTCCAGCGACTCGCAGCCCGGGATCGTCCGCGCCAGCACCGCCGGGTCGGTGATGACCGCCCACACCTGCTCCGGCGTCCCGTGCAGCACTGCCGAGCCGTCGAGGTTCACGCACCCACTCCCGTCCTGCGGCCCGCGGCCGCCGTCCGTTCCGCCGAAGGGGACCGCATCACGTCGTACAGCTCGCTCGGCGAGATGGGCATCGCCGCGATCCGCCGTCCCGTCGCGTCCTCGATCGCCGAGGCGATCGCCGCCGTCCCGGGGATGACGCCGGCCTCGCCGGCGCCCTTGATGCCCAGCGGGTTCAGCGGCGACGGCGTCTGCTGGTGGTCGATCGCCACCTCGGGCACCTCCGACGCGTAGGGCATCAGGAAGTCCATGAACGAGGCGTTCTGCAGCTGCCCGTCGGCGTCGTAGGCCATCCGCTCGTACAGCGCGCCGGCCACGCCCTGCGCGACCCCGCCGTGCACCTGGCCCTCGACGATCATCGGGTTCACCACGTTGCCGCAGTCGTGCACGACCGCGTACGAGACGACGTCGATCTCCCAGGTGGCGGGGTCGATCTCCACCACCGCGGCGTGCGCGCCGGAGGCGAACGTCGACCGGATCGGCGAGTAGTAGTCGCGGTGCTCCAGCCCCGGCGCGTCCCCCTCGGCGACCGGTGGCCGGTCGTCCGAGCCGGCCCGCGCGAACTGCGTCGCCTGCTTGGCCGCCTCGTCGAAGGCGTACCGCAGCGGGTTGGACAGGACGGCGACCGTGCGCAGCGGCACCGAGGCGCCGGGGGTCCCCTTCACGCCGACCACGCCGTCCACGATCTCCAGGTCGTCGGGGTCGGCCTCCAGCACCTCCGCGGCGATCCGCAGCGCCTTCGCCCGCACCCCGCGGGCGGCCAGCGCGATCGCGTTGCCGCTCATCACCGCGGCGCGCGAGGCGAACGTGCCGACCGCGTAGCCGAACCGCCGGGTGTCGCCGGTGGTCACCTCGACGTCCTCGATCGGCACCCCCAGCTCGGAGGCGACGATCTGCGCGAACACCGTCTGGTGCCCCTGGCCCTGCGAGGTGAGCCCGGTCGACACCAGCACCTTGCCGCTGCCCAGCACCTGCACGTGCCCGCCCTCGTAGGGGCCGGGGCCGGTGCCCTCGACGTACAGCGCCATGCCGGCGCCGAGCAGCTTGCCGCGGGACTCGGCGTCGCGCCGGCGCTCCTCCATCGCGTCCCAGCCGACCAGCGCGGTCAGCTTGTCCAGCAGCCCCGGGTAGTCGCCGGAGTCGTAGATGACCGGCCGGCCGTCCTGGAACGTCAGGTGGTGGTCGTAGGGGAACTGGTCGGGCTGGATGAGGTTGCGCCGCCGCACCTCGGCCCGGTCCAGGCCGAGCTCGTCGGCGATGCGGTCCATCGTCCGCTCCATCGCGAAGCAGCCCTGCGGCCGGCCGGCGCCGCGGTACGGCGTGACGATGACGGTGTTCGTGTAGACGCTCTCCACGACCACCCGGTACACGGGGATCGCGTACGGCCCGACCAGCTGGGTCGCGGTCACGATCGGCACGATGATCCCGTAGGGCGTGTACGCGCCGTTGTCGTGCCAGGCGTGGACGTCGAGCGCGGTGATCCGGCCGTCGTCGTCGAACCCGACGGTGATCTCCTGCCGCTGCTGCCGCTCGTGGGCGCTGCCGATGAAGTGCTCCCGGCGGTCCTCGGCCCACTTCACCTCCCGGCCGAGCCGGATCGCGGCCATCGGCACCAGCAGCTCCTCCGGCCACGGGTGCACGATCTTCACGCCGAAGCCGCCGCCGACGTCGGGCGCGATGACCTCGACGGCGTCCAGCGACAGCTCGAGCTTCGCCGCGATCGCCGCCCGCACCGACGTCGACGCCTGCGTGCTCGAGTACACGCGCAGGCTGCGGTCGGCCGGGTCCCAGCGGGCGTGCACCCCCTTGCCCTCCAACGGCATGCACGCGCTGCGCTCGATGTACTGGGTGAAGCTCAGCGTGCGCGGGCTGCCGGCCAGTGCCGCCTCGACGTCGCCGGTCTCCTGGTGATGGCGCGCGGCGACGTTGTCGGGGATCTCCTCGTGCACGGCGGTCGCGGCCTCGCGGGCGGCGTCCACGCCGACGACGACGGGCAGCTCCTCGTAGGTGACGACGATGCGCTCGGCGGCGTCCTCGGCGACGTACCGGTCGGTCGCCACGACCATGACCACCGGCTCGCCGACGTGGTTGACCTCGCCGTCGGCCAGCGGGTGGCCGGTGCGCGGCGCGTGCAGCTGCGGGTGCGGGATGAGGACGGGCAGCGGCTCGGCCATCGGGCCGGTGAGGTCCTCGTAGGTGTAGATCGCGACCAGGCCCTCGACGTCCAGGGCGGCCTCGACGTCGACGCCGGTGATCCGGGCGTGCGCGTGCGGGCTGCGCACGAAGGCGGCGGCCAGCGCGTGCGAGCCGATGTCGTCCAGGTAGCGGCCCCGGCCGACGATCAGCCGGGCGTCCTCCCGGCGGCGGACCGGCTCGCCGAACAGCTTGGTGGTCACCAGGCGCCGTCCCCGCCGCCGAAGTGGCCGCTGTGCTCGGGGGCCATCGCCGCCGCGGCGTGCCGGACGGCCTTGCGGATGTTCGCGTAGCCGGTGCACCGGCAGAGGTTGCCGCCGATCAGCTCGTCGACCTCCTCCTCGGTGATCTCCGCCGAGTCGTCCCGCGCCTCGAGCCCCGCCGCGATCGTCACGAGGAAGCCCGGCGTGCAGAACCCGCACTGCAGGGCGTGGCACTCGCGGAACGCCTCCTGGACCGGGTGCAGCACCTGCCCGCCCCGGTGGTCCTCGCGGGCCAGCCCCTCGACGGTGGTCACCGAGGCCCCGTCCACCTGGACGGCGAACACCAGGCACGACCGCACCGGCGCCCCGTCGACCAGCACCGTGCACGCCCCGCACACCCCGTGCTCGCAGCCGACGTGCGTGCCGGTCAGCCCCAGGTCGTGGCGCAGCGCGTCGGACAGCAGCCGGCGGACCGGCACCGTCGCTTCACGTGGAACACCGTTGACCGTCACGGTGATCGAGCGCTCGGTGTCCACGGACGTCATGCGGCGGTCCTCTCGGTGCTCACGGCTCGGTTCCGACCTCGCCGGCGCTCCTCGCTCGCCGGCGCTCGCTGCGATGCTCACCCGGGCGTCACCCTCGCGAGGGCTTCGGCGGCGGCCTCGGCCAGTGTCCGCTCCGTCAGCACGCCCACGAGCAGCCGCCGGTAGTCCGCGGTCGCGTGCAGGTCGCCGTCCGGCTCCACGAGGGTGCGGGCCAGCGCGCCGGCGGCGGCCCAGTCGGCGGCGTCGGCGGGCTGCCCGTGCACCGCCTGGGTCAGGTCGTGCACCTCGGGCACCAGGCCGACGGACAGGTAGGACGCCGTCGCCGACTCGACCCGGCGGTCGGCGTCCAGGGTGACGACGACGCCCGCCCCGCAGACCGCGTAGTCCCCCTTGCGCCGGGCGACCTCAGCGAACGCCGTCCCCGAGCGGGCCGGCAGCGCCGGGAAGAACGCGTCGACGACGACCGCCGGCCCGTGCACCGAGGTCTCCAGCGGCCCGACGAACAGGTCCCGCCAGCCGACCGTCTCGCGGCCGGCCGGCGTCGCGACCGTCACCGACCCGCCGGTCAGCGCCAGCACCGAGGTCATCTCGCCGGAGGGGTCGGCGTGCGCGATCGAGCCCACCGTCGTCCCGCGGTTGCGGATCGCCGGGTGCGCGACGTTCGCCGTCGCCCGGGCCAGCAGCGGCTGGACCCGGGCGGCGGCGGCGTCGTGCAGCAGGGTGCGGTGCCGGACCAGGGCCCCCACCCGCACGCCGTCCCCGGTGGCCTCGACGGTGTCGAGACCGGGCACCCGGTTGATGTCCACCAGCGTGGCCGGGGCCGCCAGCCGCATCGACAGCAGCGGGATCAGCGACTGGCCGCCGGCGAGCACCTTGGCGCCCTCGCCCTCCTCGGCGAGGACGGCGAGCGCCTCGTCGAGGGAGCCGGGGTCGGCGTAGCGGAAGGGGGCGGGCTTCACCGGTTGAGCGTGCCCTCTCCACGGTCGCGCCGGACGCCCGTGCGCTGCCCCTCGAGCTCGTCGAGCGACGACGGGTCGGACCCGCCCAGCTGGTCGGGGCCGTGACCGAGCGTCGACCCCGCCGCCGGGTGCGTCCCCTCGCGCAGCAGCGCCGCCCGCATGTCGGCCGGAGCCAGCGCCCGGGCCAGGTGCCAGGCCACGACGGCGACGATCGAGCCGAGGGCGATCCCGGTCAGCGAGTAGTCGTCGGAGAACTGGAGCGTCACGTTGCCGATGCCGATGATGATCCCGGCGGCCAGGGGCACCAGGTTGATCGGGTTGGCGAAGTCGACCCGGTTCTCCTTCCAGATCTTGGCGCCGAGCAGGCCGATCATCCCGTAGAGGACGACGGTGATCCCGCCGAGCACCCCGCCCGGGACGATGTTGATCAGCGCGCCGAACTTCGGGCACAGGCCGAGCAGGATCGCCACGATCGCCGCCACGTAGTACGCCGCGGTCGAGTAGACGCGGGTGGCGGCCATGACGCCGATGTTCTCGGCGTAGGTGGTGGTGGGCGAGCCGCCCACCGACGAGGCGACGACGGTGGCGATGCCGTCGGCCGCCACGGCGCGGCCCATCACCGGGTCGAGGTCGCGCTTGGTCATCTCGGCGACCGCCTTGACGTGGCCGACGTTCTCGGCGACCAGGGCGATGACCGCCGGCAGCACCAGCAGGCTGAACTTCAGCGAGAACGACGGCGCGGTGAGGTCGGGCAGGCCGATCCAGTCGGCGTCGCCCACCGCGTCGAAGTTGATCCGGTCCCGGGTGGTCTCCGAGCCGTCGGGGGTCGTCGGGTCGAACGAGGTGATCTGGCCGGCCGTGGCGTCCAGCAGCACGGAGAGCAGGTAGCCGAACACCAGACCCAGCAGGATGGCGATGCGGGCGAGGAAGCCGCGCAGCGCCAGCGACGCCACGATGACGAAGGTCATCGTGGCCAGGGCGACCCACTGGTCCTGCGGCCAGTACGTCGACGCGGCGACCGGTGCGAGGTTGAAGCCGATCAGCATGACCACGGCGCCGGTGACCGCCGGCGGCAGCACCTTGTTGATCGTGCCGAGGCCGGCGAAGTGGATGAGCACGCCGACCAGGGCGAGGACGACCCCCGCGACGAGGATGGCCCCGACCACGTCGGAGGAGTCGCCGCCGTTCAGGCGGATCGCCGCGACGCCGCCGACGAAGGCGGCGCTGGTGCCCAGGTAGCTGGGCACCCGGTTCCGCACGATCAGCAGGAAGATGATCGTCGCGACGCCGCTCATCATGATCGCGAGGTTCGCGTCCAGCCCCATGATGATCGGGAAGACGAACGTCGCCCCGAACATCGCCACCACGTGCTGGGCGCCGATGCCGACGGTCCGCGGCCACGAGAGCCGTTCGTCGGGCGCGACGGCCTCGCCCAGCGGTGGGGTCTTGCCGTCTCCGTAGAGCTTCCAGCCGAACGCCATGGAACGGCCTCCTCGACTCTCTCGATCCGATCGGACCCGCAGGCCGGCCCCTCGGGCCGCCCGGGAGGGTTCATCTGACACCCAGCCCGGGACCAGCGGAAGTAGCTCATCGCTAAATCGTTATTACCGAGATGTCTCACCGCTGAGGTAGTTCCGGCGGTAGCGTTCCCGACCGTGACCTCCCCCGCCCGGCACGTGGTGCTGCGCAGCGGCGTGTACGCCGACTCGGTCCGCCTGATGCAGGTCAGCCGGGACGTCGGCGCCCGCGACGGCGTCTCCGCGGTGCTCGTCGCCATGGCCACCCCGCTGAACCTCGAGCTGGCCGCCGGCATGGGCCTGGCCCCCGAGGAGCCGGCCACCCCCGAGCAGCTGCTCATCGGCATCGAGGCGGCCGACGAGGAGGTGCTCGCCGCCGCGGTCGCCGCCGTGGAGGCCGCCCTCGGCGAGCGCCAGCGCTGCACCGGGTCGGCCGAGGCCGTCCCCGCCCGCACGATCGGCGCCGGGCTCGACGCGCTGCCGGCCGAGGGGGCCGCGCTGGCGATCGTCAGCGTGCCCGGCCCCTACGCGGTCGCCGAGGCCGCCGACGCGATCGCCGCCGGGCAGAGCGTGCTGGTCTTCTCCGACGGCGTCCCGGTCGAGCACGAGGTCGCCCTCAAGCGCGCCGCGCACGACGCCGGCGTCCTGGTCATGGGCCCCGACTGCGGGACGGCGATCGTCTCCGGGCTGGCGCTGGGCTTCGCCAACGTCGTCCGCCGCGGGCCGGTGGGCCTGGTCGCGGCCAGCGGCACCGGCGCCCAGCAGGTCTCCTGCCTGCTCGACATGGCCGGCGTCGGCGTCTCGCACGTGCTCGGCGTCGGCGGCCGGGACCTGTCCGAGGCCGTCGGCGGGCTCGCCACCCTCGACGCGCTCACCGCGCTGGACGCCGACCCGGCCACCGAGCGGGTGCTGCTGGTCTCCAAGCCGCCGGCGCCGTCCGTCGCCGCCCGCGTCGCCGAGGCCGCCGAGGGCCTCTCGGTGCCGGTCCGCCCGGCGGCGCTGAGCCCGGAGACGCCCGACCTCACCGCGGCCGTCGAGGCGCTGCTCGGCGACCTGGGCGTCGCGGTGCCGGCGTGGCCCTCGCGGCCGGGGGCGGCGGAGGCCGCGCCGGCCGGCGCCGTCCTCAAGGGCTTCTACTCCGGCGGCACGCTCGCCGACGAGGCGATGCTGCTGGCCGCCCCCGTGCTCGGCGACGTCCGCTCCAACACCCCGCTGCGCCCGGAGCTCGACCTCGGGACGGAGCTGTCCGCCCGCGGGCACGTGGTGATCGACTTCGGCGACGACGCGCTGACCGTCGGCCGGGCGCACCCGATGATCGACCCGACGCTGCGGCTGGAGGCGATCAGCAACCTCGCCGCCCGCCGCGAGCCCGCCGTCCTGCTGCTCGACGTCGTCCTCGGGCACGGCGCCGACCCCGACCCCGCGTACGCGCTGGTGCCGGCGCTGACGGCCGCCCGGCGGGCCGGGCCGCTGCCGGTGGTCGTCGCCCTGGTCGGCACCGAGGCCGACCCGCAGGGCTGGAGCCGGCAGGCCGACGCCCTCGCCGCGGCCGGCGCGCACGTGTTCGCCTCCAACGCGCAGGCCACCCGGTTCGCCCTCGACCTGATCGGAGCCGCAGCATGAGCGAGCTCGCGAGCTCTGTCATCGGGCGGAGCAGCCTCGGGGACCTGCTCGCCGGACCGCCCACCGTGGTGGCCGCCGGCGTCGACGTCTTCTCCGCCTCGCTGCGCGCCCAGGGCGCCGAGGTGCACGACGTCGACTGGCGACCGCCCGGCTTCGGCGACCCCGCCGACCTCGCCCGGCTCGCCCTCGATCCCCGCCGCGCGGCGGCCAACCGGACCGCGGTCGAGCGGGTGCTCGCCGCGGGCTCGGTGCTCACCGACGTCCGCCCCGCGCGCGAGGTGCTCGGCCTGCCCGACCGGACGATCCTGCACGCCGGCCCGCCCATCGCGTGGGCCGACGCGAGCGGCCCACTGCGCGGCGGCCTCATCGGCGCCTGCCTGTTCGAGGGCTGGGCGTCCACCGTGGAGGAGGCCGAGCGGGTCCTGGCCGCCGGCGAGATCACCCTCGACCCCTGCCACCACCACTCCGCCGTCGGCCCGATGGCCGGCATCACCAGCCCGTCGATGTGGATGTGGTGCCTGGAGGACCCGGTGCAGGGCGGGAAGGCGTACTGCAACCTCAACGAGGGCCTGGGCAAGGTGCTGCGGATGGGCGCCTTCAACGAGGAGGTGCTGACCCGGCTGGCGTGGATGCGCGACGTCCTCGGGCCGGTGCTGGCCGACGCCGTCCGGTCGATGACCGACCCGCTCGACGTCAAGGCCGTGCTCGCGCAGATGCTGCAGATGGGCGACGAGGGGCACAACCGCAACCGCGCCGGCTCGCTGATGGCCCTGCGCGAGCTCTCCCCGGCGATCGTGGGGTCGGGGGAGTCGTCCGGCCGCGCCTCCGGTGACCTGGCCGCCGTCCTGCGGTTCATCGGCGGCAACGAGCACTTCTTCCTCAACCTCGGCATGCCGACGGCGAAGCTGGCCATGGACGCCGCCCGCGGCGTGCCCGGCTCGACGATGGTCACCGTCATGGCCCGCAACGGCACCGAGTTCGGCATCCAGACCGCCGGCACCGGCGACCGCTGGTTCACCGGGCCCGCGCAGACGCCGGTCGGGCTGTTCCTCGGCGACTACGGCCCCGACGACGCCAACCCCGACATCGGCGACTCCGCGATCATGGAGACCTACGGCGTCGGCGGGTTCTCCATGGCCGCGGCGCCGGCGATCGTCCGGTTCGTCGGCGGCACCGTGCCCGATGCGCTGGCCACCACCGAGCGGATGTACCAGGTGACCCTGGCCGAGAACCCGGCGATGGCCATCCCGATCCTCGGCTTCCGCGGGTCCCCGACCGGCATCGACGTCGTCTCGGTGGCACGGACCGGGTGGCTGCCGCAGATCAACACCGGCATGGCCGGGCGCGTCGCCGGCACCGGCCAGGTCGGCGCCGGGCTGGTGCAGCCGCCGCGGGAGTGCTTCGAGCAGGCGCTGGCCGCGCTCGCCGCCGAGTCCCGGAACCCCTAGCGGATCCGGGCGACCAGCAGCGCGACGTCGTCCTCGGCGCGGCGGCCCAGCCGCGTCAGGACGCCGTCGCAGACCTCGTCCGGCGACCGGTCCGCGGCGCCCCGCAGCGAGTCGACCAGCACGACCAGGCCGGCGTCGCGCGCCGCCGTCCGGCTCTCCACCAGCCCGTCGGTGTAGAGCACCAGGGTGTCGCCGGGCGCGAGCAGCAGCTCGTGGTCGACCCGGGCGCGGCCCGGCAGCAGCCCCAGCGGGGGGTCGACCGGGCGGTCGAGGAGGACGACGTCGCCCCCCGCGCCGACCAGCGCCGGGGGCGGGTGGCCGGCGTTGGTCCAGCTCAGCCGCGCGCCGCCGGCCGGGCGCGGGTCCAGCGAGGCGACGACCATGCTCACCAGCGTGCCGACGCCGAGGTCGTCCAGGGCGCGGTCCAGGGCGGCGAGGACGGCGGCCGGTGAGCCCACCACCGACTGGGCCAGGCCGCGGAGCACGCCGCGCACCTGCGCCATCGTGGCCGCGGCGACCGCGTCGTGCCCCGTGACGTCGGCGATGACCAGCAGCGTCGTCCCGTCCGGGACGGCGAAGGCGTCGTACCAGTCCCCGCCGACGTGCGCGCCCGCGGTGGCCGGCCGGTACCGCGTGGCCGTCGACAGCCAGGCCAGCTGCGGCGGTTCGGTGAGCAGGCTGCGCTGCAGCGTCTCGGAGAGGTGCTGGACGGCGCGGCCGGCGGCCCGTTCCGCCTCCAGCCGCCCGACCTCGCGCTCGCGCCGCTCGTGGCGGACGCACGCGGCGAGGGCCGCCCCGCTCCCGACCGCGACCCCGACCACCAGGGTGGCCAGGGCCGGGCCGCCGAGGTGCCCGTCGACGGCGCCGAGCAGCGCCGCGGTCGCGACGGCGAGCACTCCGTGGGCCGCGGTGGCCCGCCGGCCGAGCAGGGTCGCCGCCACGACCGGCGCGACCACGACCAGGCCGACGATCCCCTGGTCGGGGTCGAGCAGCAGGTCCGCTGCCACCACCGCGGCCAGCACCGCGACCGGCACGGCGTGCGCCGCGATCCTGCTCATGCCGGGTCAGCCCCTCACCCGGACGGCGAGCAGCGCGACGTCGTCCTCGGCGGCGGTCCCGAGGCCGGCCACGAGGTCGTCGCAGATCCGCTCCAGGGGGCGGTCCGCCGACCCGCGCAGCTGACCGACGAGCGCGTCCAGGCTGGCGTCCAGCGGCTCGCCGCGGCGCTCGACCAGGCCGTCGGTGTAGAGCAGCAGCGTGTCCCCGGTGGCGAGGACCAGGCCGTGGTCGACTCGTGGGCTGCCCGGGTCCAGCCCCAGCAGCCGCTCGGCCGGGCGCTCGAGCAGGGTGGCGGCGCCGTCGGCGGTCACCAGCACCGGCGGCGGGTGGCCGGCGTTCGACCAGCGCAGCCGCACACCGCCGGCCGGTCGTTCGTCGAGGACCGCGACGGTGACCGTCACCAGGGCGCCGATGCCGAGGTCGTGCAGCGCGCGGTCCAGGGCCGAGAGGACGGCGGCCGGCGACCCCACCACGGACTGCGCCAGGCCGCGCAGCATGCCGCGCGCCTGGGCCATCGTCGCCGCGGCGACCGCGTCGTGACCGGCGACGTCACCGATGACCAGCAGCGTCGTCCCGTCGGGGACGGCGAAGGCGTCGTACCAGTCGCCGCCCACGTGCGCGCCGCGGGTGGCCGGCCGGTACCGGACGGCGGTGGCCACCCGGGCCAGCGGCGGGGGGTCGGTGAGCAGGCTGCGCTGCAGCGTCTCGGCGAGGTCGAGGACCGCGCGGTCGGCGGCCCGGGAGGCGGCGGCCTGCCGCGCCTGCGCCTCCCGCCGCTGGCGGAGGCTGCACGCGGCGACCGCGGCCACCCCGCCGACGGCCACCCCGACGATGCGGGCGATCTGGGCGGTCAGGGTGGCCTCGGTGTACTGCTGGTCGTAGATCCCGAGCATCGCCGCGGTGATCACGGCGAGCACCGCGTAGACCGCCGTGGCCCGGCGGCCGAGCACCGTCGCGGCGATCATCGGCGCGATCGCCACCAGGCTGATGAGCACCTGCTCGCGACCGAGCACGAGGTCCGTCGCGGCGACCAAGGTCAGCGCCGCGAGCGGCAGGGCGTGGTGCCGGACGGTGCTCCGGTCGCTCACCGACGTCCCCCGTCCGACCACCTGCGGCCGGACGGCGCGCGTGTCGACGGCGAGGGTAGTGGCCTCCTGGGTCAGCCGCGGGCGCAGGTGAGCAGCTCGGCGAGCGCCGCGGCGAAGGCCGGCCGGTCGGCGACGGCGGCCGGGAAGGGCACGCGCAGGTCGTAGTGGGAGGCGGGGCACTCGACCCGGAACAGCACGCCGAACCGGTCCACGCCCAGCAGGTGCACGCCGTCGTCCTCCCCGGCCCACAGCCGCACCCGGGCGCACAGCTCGGCCAGCGCCCCCGCGTGCTCGCCGAACAGCTCGACCTCGTCGGCGGCCAGCGGGTCGGGCCGGGCGCCGGCGAACTCCTCGGGGTCGATCGCGGTGCAGCTGCCGCCCTCCTCCAGCAGCACCTCGGCCACCTCGAGGCGGAGCAGGGTCGCGGTCAGGCCCACGTCGAGCAGCACGTCGGCCGGGCAGGCCTCGGCGAAGTCCAGCACCAGGGCCGGCTCCTCGGCCGGCGCGACCGGCGTCAGCCAGCCCACCAGCTCCAGCCGGCCGCGCAACGGGTCGCGCAGCGGCAGCGGGGAGCGGCGGGTGACGGTGAGCCGGGCCGGCAGGTCACCCAGCGGGGACCGGCGGACGGCGGCCGCCAGTCCGCCGGACCGCGGCACCACGAGCAGCACGTCGCCGGCCGCGGTGGTCGTCGCGGCCAGCAGCGGCGCCGTCCCCTCGCCGAGCGTGTGCACCCAGGCCGCGGCGCAGGTGGCCACCGTGCGGGCCCGCTCCGCGGCGCCGGGGGCGTCGGCGCCCCGCCGGGGAGTGCGGGTCGGTCGACGTGCGGTCATGGCTTCCCTCGCGACTCTCGTCCGGTAGTAAGGTGAGCCTAACCAAACCGGAGGTCCCGTGAACACACCTCGCCCCAAGATCCGGCTGAGCCGCCGGCTCGGGCTGCCGCTCACCCCCAAGGCCGTCCAGTACGTCGAGCGCCGGCCGTACCCGCCGGGCGAGCACGGCCGCAAGCGCAAGCAGCAGAGCGACTACTCGACGCGGCTGCTGGAGAAGCAGCGGCTGCGCGCGCAGTACGACGTCAGCGAGACGCAGCTGCGGCGGGCCTTCGACCGGGCGAGGCGCAGCGGCGGCAAGACCGGCGAGGCGCTGATCCAGGACCTCGAGTCGCGGCTGGACGCCACCGTGCTGCGGGCCGGCTTCGCCCGCACCATCTACCAGGCGCGCCAGTTCGTCAGCCACCAGCACGTGCTGGTCAACGGACGGCGGGTGGACCGGCCGTCGTACCGGCTCAGGCCCGGGGACTTCGTCTCCATCGCCGAGCGCTCCCGCACCAGGGAGCCGTTCCAGGTGGCCGCCTCCGGGGCGCACGCCACCGCACCGGCCTACCTCGAGGTCCGGCTGGCCGACCTCGTCTGCCGGGTCGAGCGGACGCCGGCCCGCGAGGAGGTCCCGGTGGTCTGCGAGGAGCAGCTCGTCGTGGAGTACTACTCCCGCTGACCGTCCCCGCACGTGCGGAGTCGCTCGAGCGCGGGAACCGCGCTCGAGCGACTCCGCTCGGCGATCCGGGTGTCAGCCGGAGAGCCGCACCACCCGCTGGATCAGCGACCGGCTGGGGAACCGGTCCGCGCGGATCTTGTCGAGCAGGATCTCGGCGTACTCCTGACGGCGCCACGGCGGCAGCAGCCGCTCGACGTCGTCCATCATCGTCGCCGACGGGAAGCGGTCGTTCTCGATCTTCTCCAGGAGGACGTCGACCACCTCCTCCCGCACGTCCAGGGTCACCGCCGCCTCCACGAGTGAGGCAGGGAGGCGGCGCTCGTCGGTCTGGGACACGGGTTCTCCTCTCTCAGCGAGCGCCGACCGGCTCCCGGCGACGGCGGCGGGCCGGTGGCGCGGGCTCCTCCTCGGGCTCCTCCTCGGTGGCCGCGACCTCGTCCTCGTAGCCGGTGTCGCCGTCGGCCTCCTCGTCCTCGTCCTCCTCCTCGTCCTCCTCGTCGTAGTCCTCGTCCTCGTCCTCGTCCTCGTCGTACCCCTCGTCCTCGTCCTCGGCGGACTCGTCGTAGTCCTCGTCCTCGGCGTACTCGTCACCGGCGTCCTCGTCGCCCGTGTCCTGGGTCTGCCCGGTGAGCTCCTCGGAGCCCTCGGACGCGTAGGACCGGCGCTCCTCCTCGCCCTCGTCCGGACCGCGGACGACCTCGCCGTCGCGGATCTCCCCGCGCCAGCTGCCCGTGGCCTCGTTGCGGAACATGACGAAGCGGCGGAAGTGCTTGAGGTCCAGCCGCGCGCGCCGGCCCTGGGCCCGCCAGATGTTGCCGGTCTTCTCGAACAGGCCCTTCGGGTAGTACTCCATGACCAGCAGGACCTGCGTGAGGTCGTCGGCCAGCGGGTGGAACGTGACGACGCCCTTGGTGGTCGCCTTGGCGCCCTCGGTGGTCCACACGATCCGCCGGTCGGGGATCTGCTCGGTGACCTTGGCCTGCCAGGAGCGCCGCGACTTGGCGACCTTGACCTTCCAGTTGCTGGTCACCTCGTCGGCCTGGTCGACCGACTCGACGCCCTTGGTGAAGCTGGCGAACTCCTGGAACTGGGTCCACTGGTCGTAGGCCACGTCGACGGGGACGCCGATGGTGATGTCCTCGATGATCGTGACGAACTTCTTGTTGCCCCCGCCGCCGCTCTTGCCGAAGGCGCTCTTCACCTTCTCCTTGATGCCGGCGCCGACGCCCGAGAACGCGGCCTTGACCGGGCTCTCGCCCTGGGCCACCTTCTCAACCGCCTTGGACACCGCAGCGGACTTGAAGCCGCCGCCCTCGGCCTTGTCCGTCAGCGACCCGGTGACGCCGGTCAGCTTGCCGCCGACCTTCTTCACCGCGTCGGCGCCACGGGCGCGCGCGTAGTCCTTGGCGGCCTCGCCGAGCTGGTGGACGGCGGGGTTGTTCCGCAGCGTGCTGAGCAGGCCGCCGCCTCCACCGGTGTCTCGGTTCTCCGTGCTGGTCATGCGCGGGCTCCTTCCTTGCGGGGACGGCGGGGTGCGCGGCTCGCGGGCTTCGCGCGGCGGGCGGGGGCGTCGCCGCCGTCCTCGCCGCCGCCTCCGTCGGTCTCGGCGCGGGCGGCGGCGCGCTTGGCCGGGGCCTTCTTCTTGCGGGGGCGATCGGGGACGTCGAGCGGCGTGGCCTCCTCCACCGGCTTGGCCTCCGGTCCGGGCTGCTCGGGTGCCCGCTTCCGCCGCCGGCGCGGCCGTTCCGGCTCCGGCGCGGCCTGGGCGGTGTCGGCCTCCTCCTCGGTGTCGCCCTCGGTGTCGCTGGTGTCCTCGGTGTCGCCGGTGTCCTCGTCGCCCTCCCGGTCCTCGGCCTCGGCCTCGGCCGCGGTGTCGTCCTCGTCCTCGAGGTCCTCGTCGGCCTCGTCCTCGATCTCGTCCTCGGCCGCGGTGTCGTCCTCGTCCTCGAGGTCCTCGCCCTCGTCGTCGAGGTCCTCGTCGGCCTCGGCCTCGTCCCCGGCGTCTTCCTCGTCCTCGAGGTCCTCGTCGGCCTCGTCGGTGTCCTCGTCGGTGTCCTCGTCGGTGTCCTCGTCGGTGTCCTCGTCCTCGAGGTCCTCGTCGGCCTCGGCCTCGTCCCCGGCGTCTTCCTCGTCCTCGAGGTCCTCGAGGTCCTCGTCGGCCTCGTCGGTGTCCTCGTCGGTGTCCTCGTCGGTGTCCTCGTCCTCGAGGTCCTCGTCGGCCTCGGCCTCGTCCCCGGCGTCCTCCTCGTCCTCGCCGGCCTCGGGCTCCGCGGCCGCGGTGTCGTCGGCCTCGTCGGTGTCCTGGTCCTCGGCCCCGCCGCTGTCCTCCTCGGTGTCCTCGTCCTCGTCGGCTCCGGCCGGGACCCGGCTGGTCACGCTGCCGGCGCCGCCGGCGAGCGCGGCGGCGCGCCCGTCGCCGTCCTGGCTCCGGGTGTCGTCGGCGCCCTCGGCGTCCTCTGCGCCCTCGGCGTCCTCGGACTCCTGTCGCCTGGCCTTCTTCCTGCCCTTCTTCCCCTTGCCGGTCAGCCGGCCGACGGCGTCGCCGACGCGGCCGACCGCCCCGCCCGCGGTCTCGGTGGCGGTGTCGGTGGCCTGGCCGGCGGCGTCCCCGGCGGTGTCGGCCGCCTGGCCCGCGGTGTCGGTGGCCTGGCCGGCGGCGTCCCCGGCGGTGTCGGCCGCCTGGCCCGCCGTGTCCGAGGCCTTCTCGGCGGCCTTCTGCACGCCCTCGGTGAGCGCCGCGGTGCGCTGCTCCAGCGCCTTGGTGAGGGCGGCGACCTGGGTCTCCCAGGTGGCCTGGGCGGCGGTCTTGCCGGCCTGCAGCACCGGGCCGCGGAGCTGGCCGAGCAGCTCCTTGCCCTCGGCGCTGTTGGCCAGCGCGACCAGGCTCTCGCGCAGCATGCGCTTGGGGTCCATGCCGCCTCGTGCGCCCGCGAGCCACATGGCGAACTTGAGGCCGGTCCGGCCCTTCTTGAACCGGCCGAGGAAGTACGCGCCGAGTGCGACGGCACCCAGCTTGAGCATGGCTGGGTTGGTCGGCATGTCCGATATCGAGGGAACGGCTGGTGTGTTGGGGCTCTCGGTCACTGCACTCCTCCTGCTGTGCCGGAGGGCTCGGGGCCCTGGCGTGGACTGCTGTCTCGGTCCTGCACCCCCGTGCTCACGAACGTGTCGTCACCACCCCCAGCGCGAGGCCGGGGCGGGTGACGCGGGCGCGGCCACCTGGTCCAGGAAGCTGTAGACCGGCAGCGGCCCGACGTACTCGACCGCCGCCCGGCCCTCGGCCGCCTCCCGCAGGTCGGCGACGGCGGCGTCGGCGTCGGGGAGCCGGTCGCGGCGCACGAGGTGGGCGGTGCGGTGTCGCTGCTCGTCCTCGTGCAGCACGGTGCTCGACTCGGCCACCGCGGTCAGCGGGGCCGTCCAGGCGGCGGCGAGGTCGGCGTGCTCCCCGGCCACCCGGAGGGCGACCGCCTCGCCGAGCGCCATCCGTTCCGCGGTGCCCGCGCCCCGCGCACGGCTGCGCTCGGCCAGGGCGAGCACGTCCGGGTCCCGGTGCGCGATCGCGGCGACCGTCGCGTCGACGTCGAACTCCAGGTCCAGGCGGAGCTCCACGAGGTCGGCGACGGCGTCCAGCCGCGCGGTGAGGTCGTCGGCGGCCGGCGCCAGCACCTCGGCCCGGACGGCGTCGTCGTCCGGCGCGACCGTGCCCAGGGCGAGCGGCAGCACCGGCACCTCGGCGACGAGCGCGACCAGCAGGTCCAGGTGCGCGACGGCGTCGTCCTCGGTGAGGTCGCCGGCCGGCGCCTCGGAGACGACCGCCGCCAGCCGGCCCTCGGCCACCGCGCGGGCCGACGGCCCCGGCACCCGGGCGAGCGCCCCGGCGTCGGGGGCGCGCAGCACGCCGTGGACGAGCAGCACGGCTCAGTCCCGCTGCTTCGCCCGGCGGGTGGCCGGGGCGCCGCGGTCCTCGCGCCGCCGGCTGCCGTTGCCGCTGCGGTCGTCGTCCTCGTCGTCGTCCCGGTTGCGGCCGGTGATCGAGCCGAGCACGTCGGACGCGGTCTCGCGGGCGCCGGACAGCGCGCCCTTGGTCTTGGCCTTGGACCCGCCCTGGGTGATCTCGCGCATGAGGCCGGGCAGCCCGGCGACCTGGTCCTGCGGCTGCAGGTCGAGCCGGTTCACGGCCTCGGCGAAGCGCAGGTAGGTGTCGACGCTGGCGATCACGATGCGCGCGTCGATGGTGAGCAGCTCGATGCCGACGAGCGCCACCCGGACGTAGGCGTCGATGACGATGCCCTTGTCCAGGACGACGTCGAGGACGTCGGCGAGGCTGCTGGGGCGGGGGGCGCGGTTGACGCTGGCCATGGTCATGGGGTCCTCCAGGTGGGGACGGCGGACGGTCGGACGAGGGCGTCCAGGTCGATGGGCAGGTACACGTCGTTCGGCTCCACGCCGAAGTGCTCGATCAGCTCGTCGAAGGTGACCTCCAGCTGCATCAGGGCCCGGCCGAGCCGCTCGATCTGCTCGGCGTCGAGGTCGCCGGCGTCGACCCGGCGCAGGGCCTGGCGCTCCACGACCTGCCGGACGACGTCCAGCAGGGTCACCACCAGGCGGCCCAGGCCGCGGCCGACGTCCTCGCCGGAGCCCTCCAGGCGGCGCGGGCCGCTCGCCGCCGGGCGCAGCGGGCCGGTCACGGGGTCGCCTCCCGGTCCGGGCCGCCGACCGAGGTCAGCAGCAGCCGCAGGTCCAGCCGGACCAGGTCGATGCCGGCCAGCCCGATGACGACGTCGCCGCCGACGTAGGCGCCGCGGGCGACCACCCGGTCGAGCAGCTCGACCAGGCTGGTGCCGCGGCGGTCCCCGCCGAGGATCCCGGGACGGTCACGCTCCACCGGGGCCTCCCTCCTCCAGGCTGGCGAAGGAGTACGGCGGCCACGGGCCGGTCAGCTCCACGCCGAGCCCGTGCGCGGCCTCCTCGGCCGCCAGCCGCTCGAGCGCGGCGGTGACCTCCGCCTCGCGGCCGGGCTCGACCAGGTAGGCGAGGTCCAGCAGCAGGGAGGAGCCGGGGGAGCCGCCGCGGCGCAGACTCGCGCGGGTGAGCGGCGCGAGCGCCTCCTCCACCCGCCGGCTGGCCCGCTCGGCGACCGCGCCGGCCTCCTCGGCCTCGGTGAGGGCCCGCCGCCGCTGGGCGAGGAACTCGGTGCCGCTCACCTCGCCGCCGGCGGCCGCGGGGGCGGGCTCGGCGAGGGTCCGCACCAGGCGGACGCCCCACTCCCGGGCGTCGCCGATCCGGTCGAGCTGCTCGCGGGCCGACGCGCCGTGGGTGCGCAGCAGCCGGCGGGCGGCGTCCTCGTCGGGCACGACCGTGCCGAACCGCAGCGGCAGCACCGGGCCGGCCGCGGCCGCCGCGGTGAGGACGGCGTCGTGGCCGCGGACGAGCGTGGCCAGCGGCCCCGTCTCGCTCAGGTCGTCCTGGTCCACCCGCAGGCGGGCCGGCTCGACCGAACTCACCAGCAGGGCGAGGTCGCCGTCGGCCACGCGGGTCAGCCGCTCGCCGCCGGCCAGCGGCTCCGCGTCCGGCACGGGGGAGCCGGCGGGGGTGATCGCGTAGGCGTACAGGGCCGTCGTGGGCGCAGCGGCCGGGGCCGGCCCGGACCGTGCGGGCTCCACGGACTCGGTCGGGATCGGCTCGGGACGGGCGGGCTCGGGACGGTCCGGCGCAGGGCGGGCCCGGCCGGACCGCGGGGTGGGCACGGCCGCCGGGGGCGCGGCCCCGGCGAGCGCCGCGGCGACCAGGGCGTCGGCCAGCCGGTCGGCGAGCCGGGTCGTCGCCAGCTCGCGCGCGCGGATCAGGGCGTCGGCGAGCACCTCGGGAGCCGCCGCCCGGACCAGCCCGGCGACCACGTCGTCCTCGGTCACGTGCGGTCCTCCGCTGCCGGCTGCCGCCCACCGGCCGGGAGACCGGCGCGACGCACCAGCTCCTCCAGCTCGGCCACGCGGTCCCGCAGGGCGCGCACCTCGTCGCCGTCCCCGGCCGGGACCTCCGCCTGCTGGCCGGAGAAGAACGGGTCGCGCGACCACCAGTCCAGGCCCATCTCGCGGGCGGTCTCGGCGGAGGAGACGAACAGGCGCAGCTTGAGCGTCAGCAGCTCGATGTCCAGGACGTTCACGACGATGTCCCCGGCGATCACGATCCCCTTGTCGAGGACGCGCTCGAGGACGTCGGCCAGCGAGTCCGGCTGGCGGCCCAGGGCACCGCCGCCGCCCCCGAGGCCGGGGGAGGAGACGCGGCGCAGCGCGGGTTCGTTGCTCACGAGGCGTCCACCGAGCCGCGCGTGAAGCGCCGCAGCCGCTCGTAGCCGGCCAGGTTGCCGGCGCCGTCCATGTCCACCCGGTAGGTGGCCATCACGCTGGTCGTGGAGGGGATCCGCTCCATCTCCACGACGTCGACGAGGACCGACCAGCCGTCGCCGTCGCGGCGGACGCCGGTCGCCCCGGCCGGGTCCAGGCCGGTGAGGTCGGCGAACTGCTCCAGAGCAGCCCGGACCGCACCGACGAGACCGCCGCCGTTCCCTCCGCGAGATCCGTTCTCGGACACGTCGTCATCCACTCGCTCGGCCGTACAGGTCGGGCCCCCGTGGAAGCCACGCGGTACCCGACCGGCCGTTCACCCAAACGGGTCGTGTGTGTGTCAGGAGCCGGGGAAACCGCCCCCGAGCAGCGCGTCTACCGGAGCGGTGTCACCCGGCCGGGTGACACCCGTGTGAGTCACCGGCCGGCCCGCGGGCGGTCCGCGCAGGGCACCTCAGGCGGCGGCGAGGAGGTCGGCGACCCCCGCCGAGAGGGTGGCCGCCGCGGCGGCGGCGTCGCCGAGGTAGCCGGCGACCATGGCGCCGTCGCGGAGCATCACGTAGCGCCGGCCGGCCTCCTCCGGCTGCGGGTGCCCGGCGGTGCGGAAGGCCCGGACGACGGTCTCGGCGAGCCAGGCGCGGTGCTCGGCGACGGCGCGGTGCACCGGGTCGACCGGGTCGGGGTGCTCGGCCGCGGCGTTGATGAACGCGCAGCCGCGGAAACCCGGCCGGCACAGCTGGTCGGCGATGGCCACGGTGAGCCGCTGCAGCTGGGCGACGGCGGCCGCGGGGTCGGCCGGCGGCCCGCCGACGTACTCGCGCACCGCGTCGTCCACCCGGCGCAGGTAGGCGACGACCAGGTCCTCCTTGCCGGGGAAGTGCCGGTAGAAGGTGGCCCGGGTGATGCCGGCGGCGCCCACGATGCGGTCGACCCCCACGGTGTGCAGCCCCTCGGCGTAGAAGAGCTCGGCGGCCGCAACCCCGAGCAGCTCTTCGCCGCCGGGTACGCCGCGTGCTTCCACTCGGCGCTGAGGCTGGTCGCCCGCCAGAAGGGCCTGCAGATCACCGAGTCGGCCGTCACCGCCGAGGTCGGCATCGGCGCGGACGACGCCGGGGGGTTCGGGCTGAGCGTCGCGCTGGAGGTCGAGCTGGGCGGCGTCGACCAGGCCGCCGCCGACGACCTCGTCGAGGCCGTCCACCGGGTGTGCCCCTACTCGAACGCCACGCGCGGCAACGTGCCGGTCACCCTGTCGGCCACGGTCGCCTGAGCGGCGCGCCGCCGGCGGGAACAGCCCCGCCGGCGGCGGCCTTGCCCCCGGGGACCGCGCCGTCGACCGAGGAGGAACCCGTGCGCCTGGACCTGGGCGGCCGCACCGCCGTCGTCACCGGCTCGTCGCAGGGCATCGGCCTGGCGATCGCCACCGGCCTGGCCCGCGCCGGCGCCGCCGTCGTCCTCACCGGCCGCGACGCCGGCCGGCTGGACGCCGCCGCGGCGGGTCTGCGCGCGGAGGTGGCGGACGCCGACGTGCGCACCGTCGCGGGGGACGTCACCACCGACGAGGGGACGGCGGCCCTGCTCGACGCCGCCCCCGCGGTCGACGTCCTCGTGAACAACCTCGGCGTCTTCGGCGCGCGGCCCGCCCTGGAGATCACCGACGACGAGTGGCGCCGCTACTTCGAGACGAACGTGCTCACCGCCGTCCGGCTGACCCGCGCGTACCTGCCGGGCATGCGCGAGCGGGGCTGGGGCCGGGTGCAGTACATCGCCAGCGACTCGGCCGTCGCGATCCCGGCCGAGATGGTCCACTACGGCGTCTCCAAGACCGCGCTGCTGGCGGTCTCCCGCGGCTTCGCCAAGGAGGCCGCGGGCTCCGGCGTCACCGTCAACTCGGTGATCGCCGGGCCGACGCACACCGGCGGCGTCGAGGACTTCGTGCGGTCGCTGGTCGGCGACGACCTCCCGTGGGACGAGGCGCAGCGCGAGTTCATGCTCCGGCACCGGCCCCACTCGCTGCTGCAGCGGCTGATCGAGCCGGAGGAGATCGCCAACATGTGCGTCTACCTCGCCTCTCCGCTGGCCTCGGCCACGACGGGCGGCGCGCTGCGGGTCGACGGCGGCTACGTCGACGCCATCCTCCCCTGACCTGCGCCGCCGTCCCACCGCGAGATCTGCACACTCGTCGCCATCAGCCGCCGACGGCGACGAGTGTGCAGATCTCGTCGCGCGTCAGGCCTTGACGATCGCCGCGACCGGGCCGCCGCCGGACGGGCCCTGGTGCACCGCGGCCACCGACACGAACACCGCCGGGTCGCCGGTCACCGACGCCGCGACGCCGCCGACGGTCGCCTTGATCTGCCGGTGCCAGAAGACGTCGGAGTCGTCGAGCATCGCGTTGCGCCGGCCGCGCACGTAGCCGGTCGGGTCGGCCTCGCACTTGAGGAAGACGTTGACCAGCCGGTCGCCGAGGTCGCTGACGTGCGGGCGCTCGGGCAGCTCGAGCCCGGCCTGGCGGATGGCGTCCCAGATACCGTCCTGGTCCAGGGCGTCCTTCATGACCGAGTGGCCGATCCGGTAGTCGCCGCCGTGCCCCCGGGCGTTGCCGACGACGACGATCTGCGCCCGGTCCAGCTCCACGCCCGACGAGCACGACGCGACCGCGCTGTACAGCGACAGGTCGCGCATGACCTGCTCCTGCTCCGGCATCTCGATCTCGCCGAGCGCGACCGCGATGCCGAGCGCGGTGGTGCCGTTGGAGAGGTCCATCGAGCCGTGCGGCTCGTCGTAGTAGGTGTCCTTGCCGCGGTTCTTGGCGTCGCGGATGGTCTCGATGGTCAGCAGCGGCGTCTTGGTCTGCACGTAGTGGACGTCGGCCGGGTCGGTGATCCCCGCGGCCTCCATCGCGCGCTTCACTCCCTCGGCGACCTTCTCCACCATGGAGATGCGGCCGATGTCCTCGGGCAGCAGCACGTCGCTCATCGCGTAGCCGACGGTCAGCCGCGGCTCGTCGGTCTTCTCCACGGCGTCCTCGGGCAGCGTGGCGAAGATCGTCGCGTGCGGGCTGATGACGCCGTCCGTCCCGCCCGACCACACGATCGGGATCTCGCCGACCTCCTCCTTGGAGCGGCTGCCCTTCTCCAGCAGCACCTCGCGGAAGGCCCGGTCGGCGATGATCCGCGTGTAGTCGTTGACGCCGCCGTTGCCCTCCGTCTTGCCGATCACGGCGACGACCCGGTCGGCCTCCATGACGCCCTCGTCGATGAGCTTGGCCAGCTCGGAGGCGTCGCTGACGTTGTGCAGGGGGACCTTGCGGACCTCGATCGGTGCGGGCATTCGCTCACTCTTCCTTCGTCGTCGGGATGTGGCCCTCCTGCGGGGACCCGCCGCGAGCCTGCGAGCGGTGGGGGGCAGGAGGGTCCTTCTGCAGGACGGTGCCGACGTCGTCCCCGGTGACGGCGTCGGTGATGTGCTCGAGCGAGGTGACGACGGCGCGCGCTCCGCCGCCGGTCACGAAGCGCAGGACGGCCTCCACCTTCGGGGCCATGCTGCCGCGGGCGAACTCGCCGGCCGCGGCGTGCGTGCGCAGCTCCGCGGGGGTGACCCGGCCCAGGGCGCGGGCCTGCGGCGTGCCGAAGCCGACCATGACGTTCGGGACGTCGGTGGCCAGGACGAGGGCGTCCGCGGCGACGTCGCGGGCCAGCACCGCGGCGGTCAGGTCCTTGTCGATGACCGCCTCGACGCCGCGCAGCGCGGGCCCGTCGTCAGCGACCGGGATCCCGCCGCCGCCCGCGCAGACGACGACGAACCCGGCCGCGGCCAGCGCGTGGATCGCCGGGGAGTCGACGACCGACAGCGGCTCCGGCGAGGCGACCACCCGGCGCCAGCCCCGCGGCCCGCGGTCCTCCCACGTCTGCCCGAGGGCGATGAACCGCTCGGCCTGCTCGCGGGGGAGGAACCGCCCGACCGGCTTGGTCGGGACGGCGAACCCCGGGTCCGCCGCGTCGACCAGCGTGCGGGTGACGAGGGCGGCGGTCCGCTGCGGCAGCCCGCGGGCGGCCAGCGCCGCGTCGAGCTCGTCGGCGAGGGTGAAGCCGATGGTCGCCTGGGTCTGCGC
This sequence comes from Blastococcus sp. SYSU D00868, assembly GCF_054050575.1. Lineage (NCBI taxonomy): Bacteria > Bacillati > Actinomycetota > Actinomycetes > Geodermatophilales > Geodermatophilaceae > Blastococcus > Blastococcus sp. SYSU D00868. The sequence continues at coordinate 5,012 of NZ_JBJGZO010000020.1, read as the reverse complement.
GACGTTCCAGTCCAGCGGCACCGGCGGCACCTCGTGCGCGGCCAGCTCGTTCTTGACCAGCAGGTTGCCCACCTGGGGGCCGTTGCCGTGGGTGACCACCACCTCGACACCGGCCGCCACGAGCTCCGCGACGTGCCCGGCCGCCACCGCGAGGGCGGCGCGCTGGGCGGCGGGGGTGGCCGAGCCGTCGGGCCCGGTCATGGCGTTGCCCCCGAGCGCGACCACGACGCGGCGGGGGAGGGTCACCCCGGCGACCCTAGCGAGGAGTTGCTTAGCGGTGAAGTACCTGGTGCCGATCGCCCCTGTCCGAGGGGCCGGCCGGACGGGGACGATCGGCAGCCTCCCCGAGGAGGCGCCCGTGCTGGTCCGCTTCGCCTTCGACACCCGCGCCACCCCCGACGAGGTCCTCGCCGCCCTCACCGACGCGAGCGATCGCCGGCTGGAGGTCTGGTCGAAGAGCCTGGACCCCGAGAAGTACGAGGTGCGGGAGCACGGCGAGGGGTGGGCCGTCCTGAAGGAGGGCAGCGCCGGCGTGAAGCTGTGGGTGCTGCTCCGCTACGAGTGGCCGACACCGGACCGCGTGACCTGGACGCTGCTCGACAGCGACCACTGCGACCACGGCACCGGCGAGATCCGGATCAGCCCGCGGGCCGGCGGCGGCAGCTCGGTCGCGGTGACGATGCGCCACTCCGGCGGCCGCGGGCTGCGCGGGAAGGGGGTGCTCCTGCTGCAGCGGGTGCTCGGCCCGATCGCCTTCCCGCGGATCTGGCGGGCGGCGCTGGACCGCGTCGCCGACGGCGGGCCGGTGGCGGGCTAGCGCCGCCAGAAGTCGAACGGGTCGCGGCCGGGCCGGAAGCCGGCCGCCTCGACGACGTCCACGGCCAGGTCGAACCGCTGGCCGACCGCGCCGGGCTGGTGCGCGTCGCTGCCGAAGGAGACCGCCTCGCCGCCCTCCTCGCGGAACCAGCGCACCTGGTCGGCGGAGGCCAGCGGGCTGCTGGTGTTCACCTCGAGCGCCCGGCCGGTCCCCGCCAGCGCGCGGAAGACCGCCCGGTACTCCTCCTCGTAGTCCTTCTCGACGAAGCGGGAGGTGCCGCCCGGCCAGTAGCGGCGGGGGAAGTCCACGTGCGCGAGCACCTGGAAGACGTCGCTGGACTCGACCATGTCGACGACCTCGGCGAGGTAGCGGCGCATGGTGCCGTCGGCGTCCTCCCACAGCAGGTGGCCGACGCCGTAGAGCCGGTCGCCCCGCGAGAGCGAGTGCAGCGAGCCCAGCACCCGGTCCACCGGCCCCCGGCGGAGGTGGGCGGCGACGCTGGCGGAGAACAGGTGCGGCTCGCCGGCCTCGACGCCGGACAGGATGCGCAGCCCGGGGAAGCGGTCGCGGACCTCCTCGAGCTCGGCGAAGTAGCCCTCGACGTCGATCTCGGCGTGCCGGGAGGCGTGCCGCTCGACGAGGCCCTCGTCGGTGGCGCGGTCGTCGGGGTCCCAGACGGTGAAGTCCAGGTGCTCGGTGAAGGCGATGGCAGGCAGCCCCAGCGCCACGGCCCGCTCGCAGGCGCGCGCCATCGTCGAGGTGGTCGCGGTGTCCCACGACCACCCGGTGTGGACGTGGTTGTCGGGCGGCGGCGTCTGGTCCTCACGGGGCGGCATCGCGCTCCATCCTCTCGCGTCGCCGTCCACAGCGGCGCCGCGGGATGTCCGCGGCGGTGCCTACTGTCGGGCGCATGACCACCGCCCTGCCGACGTCCGACACGGCCGCCGAGGCGCTGGAGGTGCTGCGCGAGCTCACCGGCCGGCCCGACGCGGAGTTCCGGGAGGGGCAGGACGCCGCGGTCGCCGCGCTGGTCGAGCGCTCCCAGCGGGCCCTGGTGGTGCAGCGCACCGGCTGGGGCAAGTCGGCCGTCTACTTCGTCTCCACGGCGCTGCTGCGCCGCCGCGGTGCCGGCCCGACCCTGCTGGTGAGCCCGCTGCTCGCGCTCATGCGCGACCAGGTGGCCGCGGCCGCGCGGGCCGGCATCAAGGCGGTCGAGATCTCCAGCGCCAACGCCACGGAGTGGGACGACGTCGCCGCCCGCCTGGCCGCCGACGACGTCGACGTGCTGCTGGTCTCCCCCGAGCGGCTCACCAACCCGCGCTTCCGCGAGGAGCAGCTGCCCGGCCTGGTCGCCCGCTGCGGCCTGCTGGTCGTCGACGAGGCGCACTGCGTCTCCGACTGGGGGCACGACTTCCGGCCCGACTACCGCCGCATCCGCGACCTGCTGGGCACGCTGCCGGCGGGCACCCCGGTGCTGGCCACCACCGCGACGGCGAACGAGCGGGTGGTGGACGACGTCGCCGAGCAGCTCGGCGCCGGCGGCGTGGAGGTGACCACCGTCCGCGGGCCGCTGGCGCGGGACTCGCTGCGCCTGGGGGTGCTCCGGCTGCCCACCGACCGCGCCCGGCTGGCCTGGCTCGCCGCGCACCTGGGCGACCTGCCGGGCAGCGGGATCGTCTACACGCTCACGGTCGCGGCCGCCGAGGAGACCGCGTCGCTGCTGCGCGACGCCGGGCACGAGGTGCGCGCCTACACCGGCCGGCTCGACGACGCCGACCGCAAGGACGCCGAGGAGGCGCTCCGGGAGAACCGGGTCAAGGCGCTCGTCGCGACCTCGGCGCTCGGCATGGGGTTCGACAAGCCCGACCTCGGCTTCGTCGTCCACCTGGGGGCGCCGTCGTCCCCGGTCAGCTACTACCAGCAGGTGGGGCGCGCCGGCCGCGCGGTGGAGCACGCCGACGTCCTGCTGCTGCCCGGCCCCGAGGACCTGGCGATCTGGCAGTGGTTCGCCACCTCCTCCATGCCGCGGGAGGACCACGCGGCCGCGGTGCTCACCGCGATGGCCGACGGCCAGGCCTGGTCGGTCGCCCGGCTGGAGACGGTGGCCGACGTCCGGCGGTCCCGGCTGGAGCTGCTGCTCAAGGTGCTGGCCGTCGACGGGGCGGTCGAGCGGGTGCAGGGCGGCTGGCGGTCCACCGGCCGGCCGTGGGTGTACGACGCCGACCGCTACGGCCGCGTCGCGCGCACCCGGGAGGCCGAGCAGCGGGCGATGATCGCCTACGCCCGGCCGGTCGACGAGGCGCAGTGCCGGATGGCGTTCCTGCAGGAGGCGCTCGACGACCCGACCGCCGCGCCCTGCGGCCGGTGCGACGTCTGTGCCGGCCCCTGGTACCCGACGGAGGTCCCGGCCGGGGCGGCCGAGGCGGCGTCGGCGGTGCTGGACCGGCCGGGGGTGGAGCTCCCCCCGCGGGCGCAGTGGCCGACCGGCGCGGACCGGCTCGGGGTGGCCGTGAAGGGCAAGATCGCGCCGGCCGAGCAGATGGACCCGGGCCGGGCCGTCGCCCGGCTCACCGACCTGGGCTGGGGTCAGCGGCTGCGCACCCTCCTCGGGGACGACGGCGTCGGCGGCACGGTGGTGCTCGACCTGGAGGAGCCGGGCATCGAGGAGGACCCGGACGCCGCCTTCGACGTCCCCGTGCGCCGGTCGGTGACCGACGTGCCGCCGGACGACGAGCTGCTCCGCGCGTGCGCCCGCGTGCTGGGGGCGTGGGACTGGGCCGAGCGGCCGGCCGCCGTCGTCGCCGTCCCCTCCCGCCGCCGGCCGCGGCTGGTGACCGGCCTCGCCGAGGGCCTGGCGCGGCTGGGCCGGCTGCCCTACCTGGGCGAGCTGTCCCCGGCGCAGGGCGGGCCGACCGGCGGACCGGGCGGCAACAGCGCCTTCCGGCTGGCCGGCGTGTGGCAGCGGATCGTCGTCGGGCCGGAGCTGCGGTCCCGCCTGGCCGACCTGGGATCGGTCCCGGTGCTGCTGGTCGACGACCTGGCGGACTCCCGGTGGACCATGACCGTCGCCGGCCGCGAGCTCCGGCAGGCCGGCGCCTCCCGGGTGCTGCCCTTCGCCCTGGCCCTGACCGCCTGACGCAGTTGTCCACAGCTTTTCGAACAGCTGTGCGAAAGTCCGGTAGCCTCCCCGCATGTCGCTCGCGCACCAGCCGTCGATGTGGGACCTGGCGGAGGTCCCCGCGCTGACGGCGCTCGCCGGCCGGGTGCAGCGCCGCCACCTGTCCCGGGGGGCGTGGGTGGACCACCTGCCGGGGTGGGTCTCCGGCTCCGAGGCGGTGCTCGAGGTGCTCCTCGGCGACATCGGCTGGCGGGCCGACCGGCGGCAGATGTACGAGCGCGAGGTCGACGTGCCGCGCCTGCTGCGCTGGTACGGCGGGGACGAGGAGCTCCCGCACCCGGTGCTCGCCGAGGCGCGGGCCGCGCTGAGCCGGCACTACGGCCCGGAGCTCGGCGAGCCCTTCGTCAGCGCCGGCATGTGCCTCTACCGCGACGGCCGGGACAGCGTCGCCTGGCACGGCGACCGGCTGGGCCGCGCGCGTTCGGCGGACACGATGGTCGCCATCGTCTCGTTCGGGTCGCCCCGGCCGCTGATGCTGCGGCCGGTGGGCGGCGGGGAGAGCCAGCGCTTCCCGGTCGGCCATGGAGACCTCGTGGTGATGGGCGGCTCCTGCCAGCGGACCTGGGAGCACTGCATCCCCAAGACCGCCAAGCCCGTCGGGCCGCGCGTGAGCGTGCAGTTCCGGCCGCGCGGCGTCCTCTGAGGGCGCCGCGCGCACAGCCCTCTGCTGCCCCCGCGAGGGACCGGCGGGAGCGTGGCGAGCGCCACGGGGGACCCCCCTGCACGGCCCCCCGGAGGTCGTGTACTGTCCTCTCTGCACCAAGCGAGAACGAGCCGGGCCGCCAGCCTGGCTAACCGCCGGAAGCGCCCCCCGAGGGCCCACTGTTGCGGAGCCTGGTGTACAGTGAGAACACCGCCTCGAACAAAAGCCCAAAAGGGCCCGAGTACGAGCGCGTCCGTTCCTTGAGAACTCAACAGCGTGCCGAAAGTCAGTGCCAAGTAATACCCCGGGTGCTGCGGATCTTCGGGTTCGTGGTGCTGGGATTCCTTTGGTTGATTGACATCGCGAGTGTCAGC
>NZ_JBJGZO010000019.1:0-97549 GCF_054050575.1 Blastococcus sp. SYSU D00868 | reverse complement strand
CCCCCCCGCCGCCCCCCCGCCCCCCCCCCCCCCCCCCCCCCCCCCCCCGCCCCCGCCCCCCCCCCCCCCCGCCCCCCCCCCCCCCCCCCCCCCCCCCCCCCCCCCCCCCCCACGGTGAGGGAGGACGCCGTCCGCGACTCCCGCGACCGCGGCCCGGCCCGCTGGCAGGGTGGCCCCCCGTGGACCCCGACGACGCCGTGCGGCGGGCCGAGCCGGCCGACCTCGCGGCCCTGCCCGCGGTCGAGGCCGCCGCGGACACCCTGTTCCTCCCGCTCGGCATCACCGGCCTGCCGGCGCCGGCGACCCCCGAGGAGCGGGCCGCCGCCTGGCGGGTGCTGGTCGCCGGCCGGCCGCCGCGCGGGTTCGCCGTCCTGGAGCGCGTGGACGGCGACGTCCACCTCGAGCAGCTGTCGGTGCACCCCGGCGCCATGCGGCGCGGGCTCGGGGCGGCGCTGCTCGCGGGGACCGTCGAGGAGGCCCGGGCGGCCGGCGCCGGCCGGGTCACGCTCACCACGTACGCCGACGTGCCGTGGAACGCCCCCTGGTACGCCCGGCACGGCTTCGCCGAGACCCGCGACGTCGGGCCCGGGCTGGCCGCCGTCGTCCGGGCGGAGCTGGCCGCCGGGCTGGACCGGCACGGCCGCCGGGTGGTGATGGCGCGGCCCGTCCGGTGATCGCCGTCCTCGCGGGGAGGCCGCCGGCCGCGCGGCGGGACGCGCGGACGGCGGCACCGGGGTGGGGCCGGCGATCACCTCCGGCACTCCCGGACGGCGGAGGCGGCTCGGCTAGCGTCGCCGCGTGACCGTCACCCTGGGGGAGGTCGTCGCCGCGCTCGAGGCCCGCTACGACCCCGCGCTCGCCGAGGACTGGGACGCCGTCGGGCTGGTCTGCGGCGACCGCGACGACCCGGTCGAGCGCGTCGTCCTCGCCGTCGACCCGGTCGCCGCCGTCGTCGACGAGGTGGTGGCCGCCGGCGCCGGGCTGCTCGTCACCCACCACCCGCTGTTCCTCCGCGGCGTGCACGGGGTGCCGGCCGACGACCCCAAGGGCCGGCTCGTGCACCGCCTCGTCCGGGCCGGCGCCGGGCTGTTCGTGGCGCACACCAACGCCGACCGCGCGCCCGACTGCGGCGTCAACGACGCGCTGGCGGCGGTGCTCGGGCTGGTCGACGCCGTCCCCCTGCAGCCGGCCGGCACCGACCCGCGGGCCGGGCTCGGCCGCGTCGGCCGGCTGGCGACGCCGCTGCCGCTGCGCGCGTTCGCCGACCGGGTCGCGGCCGCCCTGCCGGCCACGGAGGGCGGCGTGCGGGTGGCCGGCGACCCCGGCCGGGAGGTGGCGACCGTCGCGGTGTGCGGCGGCAGCGGCGGCTCCCTGCTGCCCGCGGCGGCCGCCGCCGGCGCCGACGTCCTCGTCACCAGCGACCTGCGGCACCACCCGGTGTCCGAGGCCGGCGAGGAGCCCGGCCCGGCGCTGGTCGACGTCGCGCACTGGGCCACCGAGTGGCCCTGGCTGCCGGTCGCCGCCCGCGTGCTGGCCGCCGACCTCGGCGGCCGCGCCGAGGTGACCGTGTCCTCCCGGCGCACCGATCCGTGGACCGCGCACGTCACCCAGCACGTGTCCCGGGACGGCGCCGCGCCGCAGGTAGGTTGAGCGGGTGAAGGCCGACCACTTCGACCAGCAGAAGCTGCTGGCCCTCGCCGCCGAGGACGTCGCGCTCACCCAGCTCGCGCACCGGCGGCGCACCCTGCCCGAGGCGGCCGCGGTCGAGGCCGCCACGGAGGCCGAGCGGGACGCCGCGGGCGCCGTCGTCCGCGCCGAGACCGAGGTCGGCGACCTGCAGCGCGAGGTGGCCCGGCTCGAGGCCGACGTGGAGACCGTCCGGGCGCGTCAGGCCAAGGACCAGCGGCAGCTGGACTCCGGCGCCGTCTCGGCCAAGCAGATGACCGACCTGCAGCACGAGCTGCAGTCGCTGCAGCGGCGGCAGTCCGACCTGGAGGACCAGGAGCTCGAGCTCATGGAGCAGGTCGAGACCGCCGAGAAGGCGCTCGCGGAGGCCCGGGAGGCGCACGCCGCCGCCCGCGCGGCGCTCGAGCGCGCCGAGCAGCAGCGCGACGACGCCCTCGCCGACATCGCCGAGGGGACGACGGAGCACGAGGCCGCCCGCGCGCACGCCGCGGCCACGATCCCCGCGGCGCTCCTGACGCTCTACGACCGGATCCGCACCCAGACGGGCACCACCGGCGCGGCGCTGCTGCAGGCCCGCCAGTGCCAGGGCTGCCGGATCGAGCTGAACGGCCGCGACCTGGCCGCCGTCCGCAACGCCGACCCGCACGAGGTCGTGCGCTGCGAGAACTGCGGCCGGATCCTGGTGCGCACCGCCGAGTCCGGGCTGTGACGGCGCGGTTCGTCGTCGAGGCGGACGGCGGGTCGCGGGGCAACCCGGGCCCGGCCGGCTACGGGGCCCTGGTCCGCGACGCCGCCACCGGCCGGGTGCTCGCCGAGCGCGCGGCCAGTGTCGGGCGGGCCACCAACAACGTGGCCGAGTACGGCGGCCTGGTCGCCGGCCTGCAGGCGGCGCTCGACCTCGACCCCGACGCCGAGGTCGAGGTGCGGATGGACTCCAAGCTGGTCGTCGAGCAGATGTCGGGGCGCTGGAAGGTCAAGCACCCCGACATGCAGAAGCTGGCGCTGCAGGCCCAGCAGATCGCCCGGCAGCTCCGCGGCGTCCGCTACACCTGGGTGCCGCGGGCGCAGAACTCCGCCGCCGACGCGCTGGCCAACAGCGCGATGGACGGCAAGCCGGTGCACCGCGACGCCGCGGCCGAGCCGAGCACGACCGCCGACGACGTCCAGCCCGTCGCCGCCGAGCGCGCGCCGGCGGTCACCACCGTCACGCACCTGCTGCGGCACGGGCAGACCGAGCACACCCCCGAGCGCCGGTTCAGCGGCCGCAACGACCTGCCGCTGTCGGCGGTCGGCCGGGCCGAGGCCGAGGCCGCCGCCGAGCGGGCCGCGGCGCTGGGCGTCGACGTGGTCGTCGCCTCGCCGCTGCGCCGCACCCGGGAGACCGCCGAGGTGGTCGCCGCCCGACTGGGGCTGCCCGTGCTGTTCGACGACGACCTGGTCGAGATGGACTTCGGCGACCTGGAGGGGCTGACCGCCGAGGAGGCCCGCCGCACGCACCCGCTGGCCGCCCGGCGGGTGTTCACCGAGGTCGACGTCGCGGCCCCCGGCGGGGAGTCGATCGCCGACGTCAGCCGGCGGGTGGCCCGGGCCCGGGCCCGGGTCCTGCGGGAGCACCGCGGGCGCAGCGTGCTCGTGGTCAGCCACGTGACGCCGATCAAGCTGCTGCTGGCCGCGGGTCTCGACGTCGACGACGCCGTCGTCCACCGGATCTTCCTGTCGGCGGCGTCGCTGTCCACCGTCGCCTGGTCCACCGACGGCCGGCACTCGGTGCGCCTGGTCAACGACGTCTCACACCTGCCCTGATCCTCAACCGATGAGTTGAGGACGGCGCCGCCGTCCTACCCCCGACCGCTCCGCCCGGGAGCGGCGGGACCGGGAGGTGCGCAGATGGGCAGGGTGGTGCTGTTCGCGGCGGTGTCGCTCGACGGCTTCGTGGGCCGGGACGACGACATGCCCGGGCCGCTGTTCGACTGGTACGGCAACGGCGACGTCGAGCTGACCTTCAGCGACCCGGACCGGCCCTTCCGGGTGACGGCGGAGTCGGCCGACCACATGCGCGAGTTCGCCGCGCGGGTGGGCGTCATGGTCTGCGGCCGGCGCCTGTTCGACCTCACGAACGGCTGGGAGGGCGTGCCGCCCAACGGCGAGCACGTCGTCGTCGTGACCCACCGGCCGGTCGGGGACTGGCCGCACGCGGGGACGGCGCCGTTCAGCTTCGCGCCCGACGTGCGCACCGGCATCGAGCGGGCCCGGGAGCTGGCCGGCGACCGGGACGTCACGGTGGCGGCCGGCGACGTCGGGGGTCAGGCGCTGCGCGCGGGGCTGGTCGACCGGGTGGCGCTGGCGCTGGTGCCGGTCGTGCTGGGCTCCGGCCGGCCGTTCTTCGGCAGCGGCGGCGCCCCGGAGGTGCTGCTGGAGGACCCCGTGTCGGTGGTGCGGGGCAGGCGGGTGCTGCACCTGGTCTACGACGTGCGGCGCTGAGGGGCGGGGAGGAGGGCGGGAAGGACGGCGGGGCGGCGGGTGTTGCAGAGGGCGACCCCGCCGGAGAGGCTGACGCGTCGCGCGGGGATCATGTGGCCGCCCGCCTCACCCCTGGAGCCCGAGTGACCTCGACGATCGCGCCCGCCACCCCCGCCGTGCCCGGCGACGAGCGGACCCTGTCGCCCGCCGAGTACGAGAGCTGGGCGGCCGAGGTCCGCCGGCTCGCCGACGAGCGGGACGCGGTGATCCTCGCGCACAACTACCAGGTGCCCGAGATCCAGGACGTCGCCCACCACACCGGCGACTCGCTGTACCTCTCCCGCGTCGCGGCGCAGACCGACGCCCGCGAGATCGTCTTCTGCGGCGTCCACTTCATGGCCGAGACGGCGAAGATCCTCTCGCCCGAGAAGACCGTGCTGCTGCCCGACCTCGCGGCCGGCTGCTCGCTGGCCGACAGCATCACCGCCGAGCAGCTGCGCGGCTGGAAGGCCGAGCACCCCGGCGCCGTCGTCGTCAGCTACGTCAACACCACGGCGGCGGTGAAGGCCGAGACCGACGTCTGCTGCACGTCGTCCAACGCCGCCGACGTCGTCCGGTCGATCCCCGCCGACCGGGAGATCCTCTTCCTGCCCGACCAGTTCCTCGGCGCGCACGTCAAGCGCGTGACGGGGCGCGAGAACATCCGCGTCTGGGCGGGGGAGTGCCACGTGCACGCCGGCATCAGCCCCTCCGACGTCCGCGCCCAGGTCGCCGCGCACCCGGACGCCGAGATCCTGGTGCACCCCGAGTGCGGCTGCACCACGTCGGTGCTCGACCTGGTCAGCCACGGGGACCTGCCGGCCGACCGCACCCGGGTGCTGTCCACCGGCGGCATGGCCGACGCCGCGAAGAACACCACCGCGGGCCAGGTGCTGGTCGCCACCGAGGTCGGGATCCTGCACCAGCTGCGGGCGCTCAACAGCGGCACCGACTTCATCCCGATGAACGCCCGCGCGGCCTGCCGGTACATGAAGATGATCACCCCGGCCAAGCTGCTGCACACGCTGCGCACCGGCGAGGGCGTCGTCGACGTGGACCCGGGGACCGCCGCCCGCGCCCGCCGCGCGGTCGAGGCCATGATCGCCATCGGCGAGCCCGGCCGCGGCGGCGAGTGACCGTCACACCTGCAGCGCCGCCCACAGCGCAGTGGTCGCGGCCAGCAGCGTGAGCGGGACGGTGGCCAGCCTGGCGGCGGTGAAGCCCAGCGCGCCGGGCGCGGCCGTGCCCAGCGCGCGCCGCCACAGCAGGTTGGCCAGCGACCCCGCGTAGGTCAGGTTGGGGCCGACGTTCACCCCGATGAGCACCGCCAGCGCGGTCGCCGGGCCGCCGGCCGCGGCCACCGGCAGCAGCGCCAGCGTGGCCGGCAGGTTGTTCACCGCGTTCGCCAGCAGCGCCGCGACGCCGGCGACGACGAGCAGAGCCGGCAGGTCGTCCCCGGCCGGCAGGACGGCGTCCAGCCCCGCCTCCAGCCCCGAGCGGCGCACGCCCAGGACGACGACCGCGAGCCCCGCCACGAAGACGGCGAACGGCAGGTCCGCGGCGCGCACGAGGTCGGCCGGCCGCCCGGTGCCGCCCGCCAGCCGGCGGACGGCGAGCGCCGCGGCCCCCGCGGCCGCCGGGACGGCGGGGGAGAGCCCGAGCGGCGACGCGGCGGCGAAGCCGGCCACGGTCAGCGCGACCACGGCGAGCGCGAACCGGGGCAGCGGCGGGACGTCGGTGGCCGGCTCGGCCGGCGGCCGGGCCAGGTCGGCGCGGAACAGCCACCGCAGCACCAGGTACTCGACGGCGATCGCGGCCAGCCACGGGCCGACCATCAGGCCGGCGAAGTGCAGGAACGACAGGCCGGTGGCGGCGAAGGCCAGCAGGTTCGTCAGGTTGGAGACCGGCAGCAGCAGCGAGGCGCTGTTGGCCAGGTGCCCCGTGAGCAGCGCGTGCGGCCGGGCGGGCACGCCGAGCCGGGCGGCGGTGCGGACGACGACGGGCGCCAGCAGGACGACGGTCGCGTCGAGGCTGAGCACCGCCGTCACGGCCGCGGCCAGCACCGCGACCCGGCCGAGCAGCCGCCCGGCCGAGCCGCCCGCGCGGCCGGCGGTGACCGCGGCCGCCCAGGCGAACAGGCCCTCGGCGTCGGCGAGGGCGGCCAGCACGAGGACCAGCACCAGGAAGCCGATGGTCGGCGCGACGCCGGCCACCGCGTCCGCGGCGTCCCCCCAGCCGACGAACCCGGCCGCGCACAGCAGCAGCGCGCCGCCGGCGGCGACCGCTGCGGCCGGGACCCGCGGCCGGGGCGCGACGGCGGCCAGCAGCGTCGCGGCCAGCACGCCGGCGGAGACGGCGAGGGCGAGCGGGTCCACGCCGGGCACGCGGAGGTCAGGTGCGCACGAACAGGTAGACCGACACCGCGATCCCGAAGGCGACGATGAACACCCGCAGCGGCGTGGCCGGGATGCGCCGGGCCACCCGTGCGCCGAGGAACCCGCCGAGCAGCGCGGCCGGGGCGGCGACGGCGACGGCGGCCCAGTCGACCGGGCCCCAGATCCCGAAGATCACGACGGTGACCGTGGCGGTGATCGTCGACAGCGCCGACTTCAGGGCGTTGGCGAGCTTGAGGTCGTGCAGGCCGATCCCGAGGACGCCGACCAGGATCACGCCGAGCGCGCCGCCGAAGTAGCCGCCGTACGCGGTGGCGAGGAACAGCGCGACGTACAGCCAGCGCGGGTCCGGCCGCGGGCCGACGTCGCCCGCCCGCTTCAGCCGCCGGGTGATCAGCGGCTGCAGCGCGAGCAGCAGGCTGGCCATGAGCACCAGCACCGGGACGACGAGGTCGAAGGCCTCGCTCGGCGTGGTCAGCAGCACCACGCAGCCCGCCGTCCCGCCGAGCAGCGCGACGAGGCCGAACCGGACCAGCCGGCTCCGCTGGCCCACGTACTCCCCGCGGAAGCCGAGCACCCCGCCGATGTAGCCCGGCCACTGCGCGATCGAGTTCGTCACGTTTGCCGCCACCGGGCCCAGGCCGAGGGCCACGAGGACGGGGAAGAGGATCAGCGACCCGCCGCCGGCGATCGAGTTGATGCCGCCCGCCGCGAGGGCGACGGCGGCGATGACCAAAAGGTCGGCAGCGGACACGACAGGTCACCCTACGGTTGCGGCATGCGACTCCCCGGCAGGGCGAAGGTGCTGTTGACCGCACTCGGCGGCTCGGGCGTGGTCCACCTGGTGCGGCCGCGCACCTACGAGTGGCTGGTGCCGCCGGAGCTGGGCGACGCCCGCACCTGGGTGCTGGCCAGCGGGGTCGCCGAGATCGGGACGGCCGCGCTCATGGCGGCGCCGGCCACCCGGCGGGCCGGCGGCTGGGCGGCCGCGGCGCTGCTGGCGGCGTTCGTCCCGGCGCACCTGCACACCTTCCGCGTGGTGCCGAGGAAGCCGCTCCCGCTGGCGGTGGCGGCGCTGCGGCTGCCGCTGCAGGCGCCGCTGATCGGCATCGCGCTGGGGGTGGCACGCGGCCGCTGAGCAGGCAGGATGGCGGGCCATGAGCCCAGCTGGAGCCGAGCCGCTGCCCGACGACTGGCAGCGGGCTCTCGTCATCGTGGCCCACCCCGACGACATCGAGTACGGCTGCGCCGCCGCCGTCGCGGTGTGGACGGCGGCCGGCAAGGACGTCCGCTACGTGCTGGCGACCAGCGGCGAGGCCGGGATCGCCGGGTGCCCGCCCGAGGCGGCGGGGCCGGCGCGCGAGGAGGAGCAGCGCCGGGCGGCCGCGGCCGTCGGCGTCTCGGTCGTGGAGTTCCTCGGCCACCCCGACGGCCGGCTGGTCGAGGGCCCGGACCTGCGCCGCTCGCTCGCCGCGGCGATCCGGCGGCACCGCCCGGAGCTGGTGGTCACCATGCACTGGGGCGAGACGTGGACCCCGCCGGGCACGTCGCCGGCCTACTGGAACAGCGCCGACCACCGGGCGCTGGGCCGCTGCGCGGTCGACGCCGTCGGCGACGCGGCCAACGAGTGGATCTTCCCGGAGCTCGCCGACCCCGAGCCGTGGCGCGGGGTGCGCTGGATCGCCGTCAGCACCCCCACGGGGGTCACGCACACCGTCGACGTCACCGACGGCGTGGAGCCCGCGGTCGCCTCGCTCACCGAGCACCGCCGCTACCTGGCCGCCCTGTCCGACGAGCCGGTCGAGGTGCAGGCACGTCGGCAGGTCGACATGGCGACCCCCGCCGGCGCGGACGGGCGGCGGACCGCCGGGTTCGCCCTCTACGCGGGCTGAGCGCCGTGGCCGGCTCCCTGCGGGTGCTCACGCTCAACGTGCTCGGACCGGCCAACCCGGACTGGGAGCGGCGCCGCGCGGTCATCGCTGCGACGCTGCGCCGGCTGGACGCCGACGTCGTCGCCCTGCAGGAGGTGCCGATCGGCTCCGCGCCGGACGTCGTGGCGGACCTGGTCGGCCCCGGCTACACGCTGCGCGGGCTGGGCCGCCCGGCCGAGGACGGCGTGGGCGCGGCGCTGGCCACCCGCGGCCCGTCCCGGGTGGTCGACGAGCTGGACCAGCGGTGCACGCCCCGCTCCCGCGACTTCCCCTGGTGCGCGACGCTGCTGGTCGAGGTCGACACCGCGGTCGGCCGCGTGCTGGTCGCCCACCACAAGCCGAGCTGGCAGTTCGGGTTCGAGTACGAGCGGGAGCGGCAGGCGCTCGCGGCCGCGCGGGCGATCGAGGCGGCGGTCGGCGACGCGCACGCCGTCGTCCTCGGCGACCTCGACGCCACCCCCGACGCGGCGAGCCTGCAGTTCTGGCGCGGCCGGCGCTCCCTGGACGGCGTCAGCGTCTGCTACCAGGACGTCTGGGAGACGCTGCACCCCGGCGACCCCGGGTACACGTTCTCCCGGGGCAACCCGCTGGTGCGCCGCGGCGAGGTGGCCACGGCGGTCTCCCGGCGGATCGACCACGTGCTGGTCCGTGCCGGCGTGCACGGCCCCACGCTGGAGGTGGCCGCGTGCGCGCGGGTGCTCGACGGCCCCGTGGACGGCGTGTGGGCCAGCGACCACGTCGGCGTCGTCGCCGACCTGCGCCTGCCCGACCACCCGCCGGGCAGCTGGGGCGCCGGGGGTTGAGCCGCGCCGTCGACCGTGAGGCCGGGGCGTGGTGCGGCTCCCCGGCCGGCGGGGCGGCTCCGGTACCGGAGCACGACCACTAGACTGGCGGGCACGACGGACGAGTCGGCTGGGCGGTCGCGTCGGCGGGGGAGACCCCGTCGCCGAGGAACGTCCGGGCTCCACAGGGCAGGGTGGTCGCTAACGGCGACCCGGGGTGACCCGCGGGACAGTGCCACAGAGAACAGACCGCCAGCAGCGCCTCTCCGGAGACGCGGCTGGTAAGGGTGAAACGGCGGTGTAAGAGACCACCGCACACCGGGTGACCGGTGTGGCTCGGTAAACCCCACCCGGAGCAAGGTCGAGAGGGACGGCGGCTGGGCGACCGGCGGCCGTCCTGCGCAGGCGTTCGAGGGCTGCCCGCCCGAGCCTGCGGGTGGACCGCTCGAGCCTGCCGGCAACGGCAGGCCCAGATGGATGACCGCCCATCGGGAGGCCGCGAGGCGCCCGAGGACAGAACCCGGCGTACAGGCCGACTCGTCCGTCGTCCCGCAGGGGCCGGCCGCCGTGGGAGACTGCTCCCGGGAGCCCGTGGTCCAGCAGGAGACCGAGACCCTCCCCTCCGGCCGTCGCGCCGGGTCCGAAGGGCGGTCCTGCATGAGCGAGCGGGTCGCCGGGTGCTCCTGCCCGGCGTGCGTGCAGACGGTGGCCACGGCGTGGACCGCCCGCGGGCCGGGGGGCGCCGGCCGCGGCGGGGGGCCCGGCCGGCACGAGCACCTGACCCAGTGGTACCGCGACCTGCGCAGCCAGACGGCCCAGGTCACCGAGTGGGCGTCGTCGGCGTGCGAGCGGTCGGCGGCGACGGTGGCCCAGAGCCAGGACCGTCGCGCGGAGCGCGCCGCCCGCCCCTGAACGAACCGGGCCTGGCGCCACTGCTGCAACCGTGGTTGCATGACGCCGTGCTCGACCCAGCGCCGCGCGGACCGGGGGAGTGGGTGCTGCTCTCCTACCGCCTGCCGCGCGAGCCCTCGGGGCCGCGGACGACGCTGTGGCGCCGTCTGCGGCGGCTCGGCGTGGCGCAGCTCGCCGACGGTCTGGTCGCGCTGCCCGCCGACGCCCGCACCCGGGAGTCCCTCGAGTGGCTCGCCGACGACGTCCTCGCCGCGGACGGCACCGCGGGCCTGTGGGTCGCCCGGCCCACGACGCTCGCGCAGGAGCGGGAGCTCGCCGCCGGGATGGCGGCCGCCCGCGCCGAGGAGTACCGGGCGCTGGCCGCCCGGTGCCGGGAGGCGGCCGGCACGGACCCGGCCGAGCGGGCCCGCACGCTGCGCCGGCTGCGCGGCGAGTGGCGGGCGATCGACCGGCGCGACTTCTTCCCGCCGCCGGATCGGGACACCGCGGCCGCGGCGCTGCGGGAGCTGGCCGCGGCCGTCGCCGCCACGGAGGTGGCGCCGTGAGGTGGGCGACCCGGGCCGGTGTGCACATCGACCGGGCGGCATGCGCGTGGCTGATCCGCCGCTTCCTGGACCCCGACGCCGAGTTCGTCTTCGTCGCCGACCCGGCCGAGGTGCCTGCGGACGCCACCCCCTTCGACATGCGCGGCGCCGCCCTCGGCCACGTGGGCGGCGACTGCAGCTTCGAGACGATCCTGCGGGTGCACGAGCTGACCGACCCGGTGCTCTGGCGGCTCGCGGAGATCGTGCACGAGGCCGACCTGGACGACGAGCGCTTCGACGCGCCCGAGGCGCCGGGCCTGGACGTGGTGCTGCGCGGCCTGTCGATGACCGGCAGCGACGAGCGCACCCTGGCCGTCTCCGGCGCCGTCTTCGACGGGCTCTACGAGTTCCACCGCCGCCGCCTGCTGCTCGGCCGCGAACCGGCCTGAGCCCCGCCCCCGCCGCCCCCCGGACCGACGAGGACGCCCATGACCCGCGACACCCCCCAGCCCCAGGACACCGCACCGGCGCCGGTGGCGCCCCGGCAGGACGCCGTCCCGTTCCGCGCGGCGGTCCGGACCTGGTTCCTCATCTCGCTGCAGACCTTCGGCGGCCCGGCCGGCCAGATCGCGGTCATGCAGCGCGCGCTGGTCGACGAGAAGCGCTGGATCGGCCAGCGCCGCTTCCTGCACGCCCTCAACTACTGCACCCTGCTGCCCGGGCCCGAGGCCCAGCAGCTGGCCACCTACGTCGGCTGGCTGCTGCACGGCACCCGCGGCGGCCTGGTCGCCGGCGGGCTGTTCGTCCTCCCCGGTGTCGTCGCCCTGCTCGCCCTCTCCGCGGTCTACGTCGCCTACGGCGACACCACGGCGATCACCGCGGTGTTCACCGGGCTCGCCGCCGCCGTCCTGGCCATCGTCGTGCAGGCCGTCATCCGGGTGGCGAAGAAGGCGCTGGACGGCCGCGCGCTCGTCGTCCTCGCGGTGGCCTCGTTCCTCGCGCTTGCGCTGTTCGCCGTCCCGTTCCCCGTGGTGGTCGCGCTGGCCGGCGTCGCCGGCTGGGCGCTGGGCCGCTGGCGGCCCTCGGCGCTGCCGGAGAAGCCGGCCTCCGAGGGCCCCGACGCCGGCCCGGCGCCGGTGGTCCCGGACGACGTGCTGCACCACGAGGCACCCTCCGCGCGCCGCACGTTGCGGGTGCTGCTCGTCGGCCTGGTGGTGTGGGGGCTGCCGGTCGTGGCGGTCGCGCTGCTGACGGGCGCCGGCAGCGTCTTCACCGAGCAGGGCCTGTTCTTCTCCGGCGCGGCGGTGGTCACCTTCGGCGGCGCGTACGCGGTGCTCGCCTACGTGGCGCAGCAGGCGGTCGAGGTCTACGGCTGGCTGGGCCCGCGCGAGATGGTGCGCGGCCTGGCGCTGGCCGAGACCACCCCCGGCCCGCTGATCATGGTCGTGCAGTTCGTCGCGTTCCTCGGCGCCTACCGCGCCCCCGGCGACCTGGACCCGTGGGTGGCCGCGGTGCTGGCCTCGCTGCTGGTCACCTGGGTGACGTTCGTGCCCAGCTTCCTGTTCGTGCTGCTCGGCGCCCCGTACATGGAGCGGCTGCGCGGCAACCGGTCGCTGTCGGCGGCGCTGCGCGGGATCACCGCCGCGGTCGTCGGCGTGATCGCGAACCTGGGCCTCTACTTCGCCGTCCACACGCTGTTCTCCGAGACGGTCGACGTGGACCGCGGCCCGCTGGCGTTCGAGCTGCCCGACCCCACCACGCTGCGGCTCGTGCCGCTGGCCATCGCGCTGGTGGCCGCGGTGCTGCTGTTCCGCGTCCGGTGGTCGGTGCTGCGCACCCTCGGGGTGTGCGCCGTCCTCGGCCTCGTCGCCGGCCTGGCCGGGCTGCCGCTCACCTGACCCGGCCGGGATCGGCGGGGACCCCCGGCGCCGTCCGGCGTGGTCAGATGGGCGGCGGGAGGCGACCCATGCTGTTCTCGACGACCTTCGACGAGCCGCCGGAGTTCGACGTCGGTGACCGGGTGGTCACCACCGACCCCGTCGGCCCGCTGTGGCGGCGCGTGCCGCGGGGGAGCGCGGGTGTCGTCGTCGCGCGCACGGCCGAGCGGCTGATCGCGGTGCGGTTCGACACCGGCCGCGTGGAGCACGTCCACCCGGCGTCGCTGGCCTACGAGCAGCCGGACGCCGGCGCGGACTGAGTGCCGTCGGCCACGGCGCCGCCCGGAACGCGGGCCGCCGTCGTCGCGTTGTCGCTGGGAGGCCTCCGCCCGTCCCTGCGTCGAAGAGAGACATGAGCACCGATCACAGTCCCCCGGCCGCGCACCCCCAGCCCGCCGAGGCGGTGCGCGGCCGGTGACCGAGGTCCTCTCCCTCCTGCTCGGCGTGGTCGTCGTCCTGGCGATCACGGTGGCCACCGGCTACTTCGTGGCCCAGGAGTTCGCCTACATGGCGGTCGACCGCTCCGGCCTCGCCGCCCGCGCGGAGGCCGGCGACGCCGCGGCGAAGCGGGCGCTGGCGGTCACCCGCCGCACCTCGTTCATGCTCTCCGGTGCGCAGCTGGGCATCACCGTGACCGGGCTGCTGGTCGGCTACGTCGCTGAGCCGCTCATCGGGGAGTCCCTCGGCGCGATGCTCGGCGGCGTCGGCGTGCCCGCCGGGGTGGGCATCGGCGTCGGGGCGGTGCTCGCGCTGCTGCTCTCCACCGTCGTGCAGATGCTCTTCGGCGAGCTCTTCCCGAAGAACCTGGCCATCTCCCGGCCCGAGCCGGTCGCCCGCCGGCTGGCCGGCTCGACCGTGCTCTACCTGCGCGCGTTCGGCTGGCTGATCTGGGTGTTCGACCAGGCCTCGAACCTGCTGCTGCGGGTGCTGCGGATCGAGCCGGTGCACGACGTCGAGCACGCCGCCACCGCCCGCGACCTGGAGCACATCGTCGAGGAGTCCCGGGAGAGCGGCGAGCTGCCCGCGGAGCTGTCGATGCTGGTCGACCGGATCCTGGACTTCCCCGACCGGGACGTCGAGCACGCGATGATCCCGCGGCCGCGGGTCGGCACGGTCACCCCGGCCGACACCCTGGGCCGCCTCCGCGAGCTGATGGCCTCCGGCCACTCCCGCTACCCCGTGCTCGACCCCGCGACCGGCGACGTCGTCGGCGTGGTGCACCTGGCCGACCTGCTCACCACCGCGGAGCCCGACACCGCCCCGGTGACCGCCATCGCCCGCGAGTGCCTGGTGTTCTCCACCTACACCTCGCTGCCCGACGCGCTGCGCCGGCTGGCCGAGTCGGGCAACCAGATGGCGTGCGTGATCGACGAGTACGGCGGCTTCGCCGGCGTGATCACCCTCGAGGACCTGGCCGAGGAGATCGTCGGCGAGATCACCGACGAGCACGACGCCGAGCACCCCGGGTACGTGCCGGTCGAGGGCGACGGCGTCTGGGAGATGCCCGGAGACGTCCACGTCGACGAGGTCGAGCGGTCGCTGGCGGTGGACCTGCCGCGCGGGCCCTACGAGACGATCGCCGGCCTGGTCATCGCCGCCGCCGGCACCCTGCCCGAGCCCGGCACCCGCCTGACCATCGCGCTGCCCCCGGACCCCGCCGACCTGGTCCACGCCGACGACCCCGCCGCGCGGCACCTGCGGGTCGAGGTGCTCGACGTCGACCGGCACGTGCCCTCCCGGGTCCGGCTGGAGCTGCCGGACGCGGCCACCACCCGCGACCACGCCGCCGGCCGGACGCCCGCGGCCACCGAGGAGACCCCCCGATGACCGACAGCCCGTGGGTGGTCCTGCTCGCGACCGCCGTCATCGTCGTGCTGAGCGCGTTCTTCGTGGCGGTCGAGTTCGCCGCGCTGGCCGCCAAGCGGCACCGCCTGGAGGAGGCCGCGCCCACCAGCCGGGCGGCCCGGGCGGCGCTGCGGAACTCCGCCGAGCTGACCCTGCTGCTGGCCGGCTCGCAGCTGGGCATCACCGCGGCCACCCTCGCCCTCGGTGCGATCAGCAAGCCGGCGGTGCACCACTGGCTCACCCCGCTGTTCGAGAGCTGGGGGCTGCCGCTGGTCGCCGCCGACGTCGTCGGGTTCGCCCTCGCCCTGCTGATCGTGACCTTCGTCCACCTCGTGGTCGGCGAGATGGCGCCCAAGTCGTGGGCGATCGCCCATCCCGAGCGGTCGGCCACCCTGCTCGCGGTGCCGATGCGCGCGTTCATGGCCGTCTCCCGGCCGCTGCTGCGCGCGCTCAACGCCGCGGCCAACCGCCTGGTGCGCGCGGCCGGCGTCGAGCCGGCCGACGAGGTCGCCGTCGGGCACAGCCCCGACGCGCTGCGCCACCTGGTCGAGCACTCGGCGAACGTGGGCGCGCTGGACGCGAGCTTCTCCGCGCAGATCTCCGGCGCCCTGGAGCTGGAGCGGCTCACCGTCGGCGAGCTGGCCGACCCGCGCGCCCCGCTGGCCGCGGTGCCCGCCACCGCCACGGTCGGCGCGGTCCGGGAGGCTACCCGGCGCACGGGTCACCTGCGGATCCTGCTCGGCGACCGGACCCGGCTGAGCGGCGTGGTGCACGTCCGCGACACCCTCACCGCCCCGGACGACGCCCCGGCCGCGGAGTTCGCCCGGCCGGTGTTCGCCCTCGAGGCGGGCACCACCGTGCACGCGGCGCTCAAGGCGATGCGCGAGACCCGCAACCACCTCGCCGTCCTCACCGACGGCGACGCGGTGCTCGGGGTGGTCACCCTCGCCGACGTGCTGCGCCGGCTCTTCCCCCGGCCGGCCGCCGCGACGGCCTGACGGCGACCGGCGTCAGCCCGCGACCAGGCGGCCGGCGTGCACCCGCTCGCCCTCGGCGACGGTCCCGGGACGGTCGGAGACCAGCCGCCACGAGCTCCGGACCCCGTCCGGCCCCTGGACGCCGCCCGCGGCCAGCGCCCCGCGGACCAGCGCGCGGACCCGCGCCTCGTCCTCCGGGCGGGCGGCGAACAGCACCCGCACGCGCAGACGGTCGGCGTCCCACCACGCCGCGGTGTGGTGCGGGGCCAGCGGGCAGGGCCCCTCGTGCGACCAGCCGCCGCACAGCGCGAGGGTGACGGCGCCGCCCGGGGCGCGCTCGTCGCCGTCCGGCGCCATCGCCAGGACGGCGTCGTGGGCGAAGGCGGCGCGGTCCCCGGTCACGCGGTCCAGGGTGTCGGCGGCCCCCCGCGCGCGTCCAGCGCTCACGACCGGGCCGGCGCCGCCGCCCGAGTGGGTGAATTGCGCCCCGGACGCCGCGGGTCTCGTTGACAGCAGATTACGCTCCGTGAACGGTGCAGGCGCCGTCTCGCTCGTCCGACGGCGGGGGAACGCCCTGCGGGGGGACGGGTCGTGACGGTGCGTGCGCACCGCCCCGCTTTGTCTCCCGACGTCCGGAGCTCCCCGATGACCGCAGTCCCCGCGCAGCCCGACCGCCCCTGGCGGCGGGCCGGATCGGCCGCCACCGCGGCGGTGCTCGCCCTCGGGCTCCTCGTGCTGGGGCTGGCGGCGCCGACCGCGGCACGCGCCGACACCGCCCCGGCGCCGGGCACCCCGGCGACGGTGAGCGCCGACGCGCTGCCGACCGTGCAGGTCAACGGCGTCGTCTGGTCGATGGTCACGGTCAACGGCATCGTCTACGCCACCGGCAGCTTCACCCAGGCCCGGCCGGCCGGCGCCGCGCCGGGCACCCAGCAGACGCCGCGGGCCAACCTGCTGGCGTTCAACCTGGCGACCGGCGCGCTGGTGACCGGCTTCAACCACACGCTCAACGGCCAGGGCCGCACGATCACCGCCTCCCCGGACGGTTCCCGCATCTACGTCGGCGGCGACTTCACCACGGTGGACGGGGTGGCCCGCGGGCACATCGCGGCCTTCAGCACCGCCACCGGTGCGCTCGTGACCGGCTTCGCGCCGACGACCAACGGCGCCGTCTACTCCCTCGCCGCCACCGCGAGCACCGTCTACGCCGGCGGCAACTTCACCTCCGCCGGCGGGCAGAGCCGCACCCGGCTGGCCGCCTTCTCCGCGAGCACCGGCGCGATGACCTCCTGGGCGCCGACCGCCAACCACATCGTCCGCGGCATCGTGCTCAACGGCGCCGGCACCCGGGTCCTGCTCGGCGGCCAGTTCTCCCAGATCAGCGGCGTGCCGGCGATCGCGCTGGCCTCGGTGGACACGGCCGGCGGGGACGTGCGCACCTGGGACTACGGGATCACCAACGAGGGCGACAACGGCGGCGTCTACAGCCTGCGCTTCGACGGCCGCAACGCCTACGCCAACACCTACGGCTTCCAGGTCGGCAACATCGAGGGCACCGTCGCGTTCGACCCGGACACGCTGGCGCTGGTGTGGATGAACGACTGCCACGGCGACCCGTACGACACCTACACGGCCGGCAACGTCGTCTACGCCGTCGGCCACGCGCACGACTGCGAGACCTCCGGCAACTTCCCGGACCTGAACCCGCGGGTCTGGAAGCGCGGCATCGCGATGACCATCGAGCCCACCGGCATCCTCAAGGCCACCACCGAGGTGCCCCGGTACGGCAGCTGGGAGGGCCGGCCGCACCCGACCGTCCTCAACTGGTGGCCGACCCTGAACGCCGGCACCTACACCGGGCAGGCGCAGGGCCCGTGGGCGCTGACCGGCTCGGGCGGCTACGTCGTCATGGGCGGCGAGTTCACCACCGTCAACGGCGTCGGCCAGCAGAGCCTGGTGCGCTTCGCCGACTCCTCGACCGCGCCGGACCGGCGCGGCCCCGAGCTGTCCGCCTCGGCGATGCGGCCCAACGCCGTCGCCGTCGCCGCCGGCTCGGTCAAGGTCACCTGGCCCCAGTCGTGGGACATGGACAACGAGACGCTGACCTACGACGTCTACCGCGGCAGCGGCACGACGCCGGTGCACACCGTCGCCGCCGCGGCGCAGTGGTGGAACGGCACGCTGATGTCGTGGACCGACACCGGCCGGCCCGCCGGCAGCTCGGCGTCCTACCGCGTCGTCGTCCGTGACCCGTTCGGCAACTCGGTGACCAGCGTCCAGAGCAACACCGTCACGGTCCCGGCCACCACCAGCCCGTACGTGGGCCAGGTGTTCGCCGACGCGCCGTCGGCCTACTGGCGGCTCGGCGAGACCAGCGGGACGACGGCCTACGACGCCGTCGGCACGACGAACCTGACCGAGTCGGCCGGCATCAGCCGCGGCACCGCGGGCGCGGTCGCCGGCGACACCGCCGTCACGGCCGACGGCACCGCGGCCGGCCGGGCCAACACCACGGCCCTGGTGACCGAGCCGAACACCGGCTTCTCGGTCGAGGCCTGGGTGCGGACGACGTCCACCGCGGGCGGCGTCGTCGTCCAGTACGGCGAGCAGCTGACCGCGGCCGACGTCGCCAACACCGACCGCGCCCTCTACGTGGACGCGGGCGGCCGGGCCTCCTTCGGGATCACCGTCCGCGGCGCCGACCGGGTCACCCGGTACACCGCCGTGCGCAGCCCGCAGGTCGTCAACGACGGCCGGTGGCACCACCTGGTCGCCACGGTCGGCGCGCAGGGCACGGTCCTGTACGTCGACGGCGCGGCGGTCGCGCAGGACGCGGCGCGCACCGCGGCCAACCCGCGCACCGGCCCGGCGTACTGGCTGGTCGGCAGCGGCACGCTGACCGGCGCACCCGACGTGCCGGCCAGCGCGAACCTGGCCGGGTCGGTCGACGAGGTCGCGATCTACCGGACCGCGCTGCCCGCCGACCGGGTCGCCGCCCACCACGCCGCCGCCACCGGCGCGCCGGTGAACACCCCGCCGACCGCGTCGTTCACGGCCACGGCCACGGCCACGCAGCTGGCGGTGTCGGTGGACGGGTCGGCCTCGGCCGACGCCGACGGCACGGTGACCGCGCACTCCTGGAACTGGGGTGACGGCAGCGCCGCGGGCACCGGCGCGACGGCGAGCCACACCTACGCCGCGGCGGGCACCTACACCGTCACGCTGACCGTCACCGACGACGACGGGGCGACGGCGACCACCACCCGGTCGGTCACCGTCACCGCGCCGCCGGCCAACGCCGCGCCGACCGCGTCGTTCACGGCCACGGCCGCGCAGCTGGCGGTGTCGGTGGACGGGTCGGCCTCGGCCGACACCGACGGGACGGTGACCGCGCACTCCTGGAACTGGGGCGACGGCAGCGCCGCGGGCACCGGCGCGACGGCGAGCCACACCTACGCCGCGGCGGGCACCTACACCGTCACGCTGACCGTCACCGACGACGACGGGGCCACGGCGACCACCACCCGGTCGGTCACCGTCACCGTCACCGCGCCGCCGGCCGGAGGCGAGCCGTTCGCCGGCGACAGCTTCGCCCGGTCGGTGACCGGCGGGCTGGGCACCGCCGACGTCGGCGGGCCGTGGACCGCGTCCGCCGGCGCCAGCCGCCAGTCGGTGACCCCGGGCACCGCCGTCCTCGCCGCCGGCGCGGGGCAGACCACCGCGTCGTCCCTGGCCGCGGTCTCCCAGCCGAACGCCGACGTCACCACCACCGTGACGCTCGACCGGGCGCCCACCGGCGGCGGGCTCACGCTGTCGGTGCTGGGGCGGCGGGTCAGCGCCGGCTCGGACTACGAGCTGCGGGTCCGCTTCCTGGCCGACGGCAGCGTGCGGCTGGGCGCCGTGCGCCAGGTCAACGGCACGGAGACGCTGATCGGGGCCGAGGTGGCGATGGCGGGGCGGTACACGCCGGGCACGCCGCTGCAGCTGCGGGTCCAGGTCTCCGGCTCGGGCACCACGACGATCCAGGCGAAGGCGTGGACCGGCACCGCCGAGCCGGCCGCGTGGGCGCTGAGCCGCACCGACACGACCGCCGCCCTGCAGAGCCCGGGCGGCGTGGGGCTGGAGGTGTACCTGTCCGGCTCCGCCACGGCGGCCGTGCAGGCGCGCTTCACCGCCTTCGCCGCCCGGCCGGTGGTATGACGGCCGGCGTGACCGGCCGGCGGAGCGCCCGCGACCTGCTGCTGCGCCTCGTCCTGCCGGCGGTGCTGCTCGTCGCCGCCGTGGGCGTGCTGGTGGGCGTGCTCGCCGGCGGCTCGGACGGGGACGACGACGCGGACGGCCCCCCGGCCGCGGCGTCGTCCGCCCCCGCGACGACGTCCGGCCCCGAGGACCAGCCGCCGGCGGAGGAGGAGCTGACGCCGACCGCGCCGCCGCCGACCGCGACGCAGCTGCCGGCCCCGCCGGTGGTGACCCGGGAGGGCGTCGAGGACTCCGCGCGCACCATCGACGCGGCGCCGGCGGACTTCGCGGCCCCGGCGCAGTGGTCCGACGGTGCCTCCGTGCGGGTGGTCGAGGCCCGCCAGCAGGTCACCGCGGGCAGCGGGCCGGGCGAGCTGGCCGGCCAGCCGCAGACGGTGTTCCGGCTGGAGTTGGTGAACGGGGCGGCGACGCCGCTGGTGCTCGACGCCGTCGTCGTCCAGGCCAGCTACGGGGACCCGGCGCTGCAGGCCAGCCCGCTGTACGACGGGGAGACCGTCGACTTCGGCGGCACGCTGGCCCCGGGGGAGAGCGCCGGCGCGGTCTACTCCTTCGCCATCCCGGCTGACCGGCTCGGCGCGGTGACCCTGTCGGTCGACGTCGACGGGTACCGCTTCCCGGCGGTGTTCTCCGGAGCCGTCCCGGCCTGACCTGCCCGAGGTGCGCGCCGGCCATCGGGGGAGGACCATCGACGGAACGCCTCCCGCGGGAGGCGGCGTGCCAGGCCTGGCCGGGTGGAGGGGGACTCCCCGGTCCAGGCACCGGGCCAGGTTCCGAGCTCCGCTCCCTGGTCCGGCCGCGCCCGGAGCACGCCGGGGTCGCGGGGGCCGGGGGACTCGGCGGGCTCACAGCCGCGCGGAATCGACCTCGATCTCCACCGTGACGACGTCGCCGTGGTCCCGCTGCCCGCGGATCCGCGCCGGCACGGGCAGCAGCCAGCCGGACCGGCGGTCGCGCCAGACGCTGGTCGCCCAACTGCGGCCGTCGACGGTCGCGGTCACGGGCACCCGCCCGAAGGGGCCCGCGCCGTCCGGGGCGTGCTCGTCGGGCACCGGCGCGAACACCCAGCCGCCCGGGCCGGGGAAGCGGACGAGCGCGGCGGAGAAGGGCACGGCGCCAGCCTGCCCGAGGGGGACGACAGGACCGTCGCGTGCCGCCCCGCGGCCGTCACGAGACGACGAGCACCCCGGAGGAACCGGGAGCGTGCCGGCTGGTGAAGGGGTAGCTGCCCGGCCGGTCGGGCGCGCGGAAGGAGGTCAGGCTGCCCGCCGGGATGCGGGCGTCGAAGGAGCCGTCGTCGGCCGTGAGCGTCACGTCGGCGTCGGTCGGGTTGTGCACCGTCACCACGGCTCCGGGCGCGACGGACCCGGTGACCGTGACGCCGGTCGGGTCGACGAGGACGGGCACCGACAGGTCGCCGTGGTCGTGACCCGGCGGCGGGGTGGACCCGCCCTGCGCCTCGGCACCCGCGGCCGCGGGCGGGGTCGCCGCGCCCGCGGCGCCCTCCGCCGCCGCGCCTCCCGGCCCGGCCGCGGCCGGGGGAGGAGAGGCCGACAGCGCCACGGCCAGGGCCACCGTCGCCAGCATGACGGCGGTCTCGACGGCGGCGAACCGGCGGAAGTCGCCCGGCCGGCCCGCGGCGAGCCGCGGGAGCGTGCGCCGGCGGTGGTGCCGGCCGAAGGCCAGCAGCGCGACCAGCGCGGCCGTCTTGCCGGCCAGCAGCAGTCCGTAGCCGGAGGCCAGGCCGGGGAGCAGGCCCGCGCCCTCGTCCAGGACCAGCCCGGCCGCCAGCAGACCCGAGGCGCCCACGGCGGCCGCGGCGACCAGCGCCACGGCGCTGAACCGCGCGGCCACCCGCGGCAGGTCCGGACCACGGCCGTGGACCAGGACGGCGAGCAGCCCGCCCACCCACACGCAGGCCGCGAGGACGTGCACGGCGAGGGTGGCGGTGGTCAGTAGGTGGTCCTCGGCGGCCGCGGAGTGGCCGGTCAGCACGGTGGGCAGCACGACGCCGGCGCCGGCGACGAGGAGCAGCAGCACCGCCGCCCCCGAGCCGGCGCTCCGCCGGGCGCCCACGGCGACGGCGACGGCCGCGGTGCCCGCGCCGAAGGCGGCGTCCCCGGCGGGGAGCTGGAGCAGGAAGACGTGCACCGAGTCCCCGGTCAGCCGCCACGGCGGCACGCCGACCAGGCGGCTCAGCTCGAGCGCGGCCTCGGCGACGACGGCGACCGCCCAGGCCGAGGCCCAGCGGGAGGCGGCCCGCGCGGCGCGCGGGGCCCCGGGCGGCCCGCCCCCCTGCCCGCCCGGCTGGTGGTCGTGGCGTTCCCGGCCGGGCCGGAACGCGCCGTCGCCGTGCGCCCCCGCCACCCGCGCGAACCCCGCCCCCGCCCCCCCCCCCACCCCGCCCCCCCCCCCCCCCCCCCCCCCCCGCCGCCCCCCCCCCCCCCCCCCCCCCCCGGGCCCGGGGAGCACCGGCCCGGGCAGCAGGACGGCGGCGAACAGCAGCGTGCCGACGGTGCCGAGGGCGGCGACGCGGACGGCGAGCGTGGCGACCGGCAGCCCCCAGTCGACCAGCGCACCGGGTCCCGACAGGCCCGGCGCGGCCCCGGCCGGCGCCGCGCCGCCGGCGACGAGCGCCAGCACGAGGACGGCGCCCAGCCCCAGCGCGCCCGCGCCGAGCAGCCCGAGCGGCGGCCGGCGCGCCGGCGTCGTCCCCTCGGCGGCCGGGGCGGGGCGGGGGAGCAGCGCCGTCACGCGCGCCTGCGCAGCGAGCGGGCCGCCACCAGGAGCGCGACCAGGAGGACGGCCCCGGCGCCGACGGCGATCCAGGCGCCGGAGGACGAGGACCCGGCCGGGCGGGCCGCGGACGCCTCCTGCACGGGCCCGGTCGTGCCGCCGGTGACGGTGAAGGCGGTGCTGCCGGAGACGGGGTGGCCGTCGGCCGAGGTGACCCGCCACGCGACCGAGTAGGTGCCGGCGGGCAGGCCGGGCGCCAGCGGCTGGGTGAGGGTCGCGTCGACGACCTGCGGCTCACCCCGGCCGACCGCGGCGCCGTCCGGCCCGGTGACGACCACCTCCGCGCCCAGCTCCTGGACGACCCCGCTGAACTGCAGCGTGACCGCCGCGGGGGCGGTCGGCACGGCTCCACCGTCGGCGGGGGTCGCGGCGACCAGGGCGTCGTGCGCCGAGGCGGGCGCCGTGCCGGTGAGGAGCAGCAGGCCGGTCGCGGCGAGGCCGGTCAGCAGTGCCGCGACCCCCCGGCGGCCCCGGTGCGGGCGGGCGTGTCTCTGGAGGTCCACGTGCGGCATTCGGCCGCTCCTGTCCTGACGGTTCGCCGGGCCCGCGGCGCGGGACGTCGGCCTGAGAGGCGGCCCTGCCCACCGGCCGGGCGGTCCAATCGCGCGACATGGGCTCGTACACCATCGGGTCGTACCCGATCCGGGATGAACCGATCGAGCCGCCGGCGGCGAACCCCGCCACGTGGACGGCGACCGCCCCCGGTCGAGAGCCGGGGCGCCGTCCGTGCAGGCCGCCCCTCGCCTCCCGGCGGGTGGTGTCGCACCCCGCGTTCGAAGGAGAACCCCGTGCGCAAGACCCTCGCCCTGCCCACCGTCGCCCTCGCCGCAGCCGCGTTCCCGCTGCTGACGGCCACCGCCGCCTCTGCCCACGAGGGCGCACACACCTACCAGGCCGACCTCGGCGCCCTGAACGCGTCGGGGGTGACCGGCACCGGCATGGTGACGCTCGACGGCACCACCGCCACGGTGATGATCGACGCCTCGGGCCTGCTGGCCGGTGCGCCGCACGCCCAGCACGTCCACATCGGCGCCCAGGGCCAGTGCCCGACCGACGCCGACGACGCGAACGGCGACGGCTTCGTCAGCGTCTCCGAGGGCGTGCCCTACTACGGCGCCATCGGCAGCTCGCTGACCACGTCCGGCGACACCGGCCCTGACAGCGGCCTGGCGATCGACCGGTTCCCGACGGACGGGACCATCGCCTACGAGCGCACGTTCGAGGTGACGCCGGACGTCGCGGCGTCGTTCGAGGCGGGCACCGCCGTGCTCGTCCTGCACGGCGTCGACAAGGACGGCAGCGGCACCTACGACGGCTCGGTCATGAGCGACCTCGACCCGACCCTGCCGATGGAGGCCACCGCCCCGGCGGCCTGCGGCACGCTGACCGCCGCCCAGATGGGCACCGCGCCCAGCGGCGGCGCCGAGACCGGCGGGGGCAGCACGGCGGGCGTCGAGCAGCAGGCCGCCCTGGGCGTGGGCGCGGTCGCCCTCGCCGGCGCGGCCGTGGCCGGCGCCGTCGCGTACCGCCGCCGGGCCCACCAGGCCTGACCGGACGCCGTGCCGCGCGGCGCCTCCTCCCGCGCGGCACGGCCCCGGCCGGCGCCTCCCTACTCCTCCGGAGGGAACCCCCGTGACCGAGCGACGCCCCCGCCGACCGCGCGCCTGGCTGCTGGCCGCCCTGGCGCTGACCGTCGTCGGGGCGGTCGCCCTGACGATCGCGCTGGCCGGTCAGCAGTCCCCGCCGCAGCCGGCGCGCGCCGCGGCCGGGACCACCACGTCCGCCCCGCCCGCGCCGGCGGAGGACGGCGTCCCGACGCCGTCGTCGGCGGGGGTCCCGACGCCGTCGCCCGACCCGGTCGTCGCGCCCGTGTCGGTGTCGGTGCCCGCGATCGACGTGACCAGCGACCTCATGCGGCTGGGTCTCAACGGCGACGGCACCGTGGAGGTGCCGCCGCTGGAGGCCGACGACCGCGCCGGCTGGTACGAGCCCGGTCCCGCTCCCGGGGCCGTCGGGCCCGCGGTGCTCCTCGGGCACGTCGACTCCGCCGAGTACGGGCCCGGCGTCTTCTACGACCTGGGCGCCCTGGTGCCGGGCGACGAGGTGGAGGTGACCCGCGAGGACGGGACCGTCGCCGTCTTCGCCGTCGACCGGGTCGAGCGCCACCCGAAGGACGACTTCCCGACCATCGAGGTCTACGGCAACACCCCGGACCCGCAGCTGCGGCTGATCACCTGCGGCGGGGACTTCGACCGGGCGGCCGGCAGCTACGAGGACAACGTCGTCGTCTTCGCGTCCCTGCGGGAGACGCGGCCCGCCTGACCGTCCCGCGTCGGCGCGGGCTCAGCCGACCCGGCGGTAGCGGATGTGCGTGGCCAGCGGCGAGTGGAGCACCTCGACGGGCTCGAAGCCGAAGGACCCGACCCCGTCGAAGATCCGCTCGCCCGAGCCGAGCAGGACCGGTGCGACGTCGAGGGTCAACTCGTCGATCACGCCGGCGGCCAGTGCCTGGCGGACGGTCGAGGCCCCGCCCGCGATGTCCACGCCCTGGTCCCCGGCGGCCTCGCGGGCCGCGGCGTAGGCCGCGTCGAAGCCCCTGGTGACGAAGTGGAAGGTCGTGCCGCCCTCCATCGGGATCGGGTCGTGCGCGTGGTGGGTCAGCACGAACACCGGCGCGTGGTACGGCGGTTCGGGGCCCCACCAGCCGGTCCACTCCTCGTCCCAGGGCCCGCGGACCGGGCCGAACATGTTCCGGCCCATCACGTACGCGCCCCGCGGCCGCATGAGCCACCCGTTCGCGATCCGGTCGGCGTCGTTGGCCCGCGGGTCGCCGATGTGCCAGGCGTGCACCTCCCGGCCCCGCCTGCCCAGGGGGTCGTCGCGGCTCTGGTCGGGCCCGGCGACGAAGCCGTCCAGCGAGATGGACATGTGGCAAGTGGTGTCCGGCACCGCGAACCTCTCGAGCGACCGCGACGGGCGGGGGCGTGCGGACGCTAGCAGCTCCGCGGGCGGGAAACGCCCTCGTGAGAGCGGTGCGCCGGCGTCGACGCCGATCCCCTCACCGGGGTCCGGAAGAATCCGGCATCCCCCCGGGGCCGCGACCTCCGTGTGGGACCGGAGCTGTCCGCGCGCCGCTCACAGCACGTCGCGGAGACCGAGCTCTAGGAGGAACCGCCGGACCTCCGCCAGCTCTGCACGGGCCTGCTCCGGCGGCCCACCCACTGGCCCGGCCAGCCACCAGTCCGCTCCGGGGAGGCCCCGCGGACACAGGGCCCGGCTGCCCGGTGGCAGCACCGCGTGAGGGTCCTGAGGGCGCGCCGTGATCTCACCGTGCAGGGGTTCCCAGAGCCGGACGCCGTCCGCCGTCGCACCGAGCACGACGGCGTCGAACCACCGCCAGACCACGGACGGCCGCTGGGCGACGCCGCACAGAGCGACCAGGTGGCCGG
Organism: Blastococcus sp. SYSU D00868; assembly: GCF_054050575.1. Classification (NCBI taxonomy): domain Bacteria; kingdom Bacillati; phylum Actinomycetota; class Actinomycetes; order Geodermatophilales; family Geodermatophilaceae; genus Blastococcus; species Blastococcus sp. SYSU D00868. The sequence goes on along the minus strand of NZ_JBJGZO010000019.1, from coordinate 71,561 downwards.
GCCGCACCCGGTCGGCCCGCGGACGCGGGAAGGGAGCTACGTACGACGCGACGGACCGGGCGCCGGCCCTGAAGACGGTGCGGCTCTCCTCGTCGGCCTCGAGGACGACAGCGCGGACCAGCTCAGGCCCCTCGCCGCTGGACACGGCGGCAGACCAGGCGCCGCACAGTCAGCCCGTGGGCGGGCGGGTCGATGTGCTCGTGGAGCCGCATGTGGCGCGAACCCTGGGCGGTGGTCGCCCTGAGCGGCCGACTATGGGACAGGCCCCGCCACGGCTGAGCCCCTGTGGCGCATCGACATTCCCCGCCACACCTAGGCGCGCTCGGCCCCCCAGCGTGCGAGCGCGACGATCGCCTCGCGCAAGGCGAGCCCGCGATCGGTCAGCGTGTAGGCCCGGGTGTTGTGCCGGAGCGGCAGACGGGTCAGTACGCCGGCCGCTTCGAGCTCGCGCAGGCGGGTCGCGAGCATGTTCGTGGGCACTCCGAGGTCGCGCTGCAGATCGCCGTAGCGTTGCGGCCCGTCGAGCAGCCGCTCCACGACCAGGAGGGCCCACCGGGCTCCGACGACGTCGAGCGCTGCGGCGAGGTCGCTCATGCGGTCGGATCGGCGTCCGGCTTCATCCAGAACGGCGAGTAGTGATATCCGTCGAGGTCGTCGAACTGGCGCTGGTACATGAAGGGGTAGTCGTCGGTGTCACCGATCCGCCCGCCGGCAGCGCGGGCGCGCTCGGTGAGCTCGTCGACGGCCTCGCGGCTGCCCAGGTCGAACGAGACGGTGACCTTCGAGGGCGTGTGGGGTCCGCCGACCAGCTCCCCGACGCCGCCGACGCTCGCGTACATCTCGCGGCTGCCGAGCATGACGTACTGCTCGGGCGCGATCGCGAAGCACGACACGTTGTGGTCGGACATCTCGGCGTTGAGGGTCCAGCCGAGGGCGGTGTAGAAGGCGGTGGCGCGCTGGACGTTCTCGACCGGGCAGGTGATGAAGAGGCTCATGCGGTCACGCTTGCAAAATGCAAGTGAGGCGTCAAGTCCTGGCCGCATGTGCGCGTTGGGTCGTGTTCGTAGAGAGCTCTCGTCACGACTTGGTGAGTCGCGAACGGTGCGGCGTCAGGCGTCCTGTGGCGATGTCGTCCCTCACGGGACCGCTGATGCCGGTGGCGACCGGGCGGTCGCGGCCGTGGACGGATCACCGGCTCGCTGCAGCAACACAGCGTGGGCATCGCACCGGGGAGCCGTGGCGGGGCGTGCTGGAGCGCTTCGAGAAGTAGATCTCGAACTGGAACGGCTGACCGGAAGCGCCTCACTGCCCCGGATCGATGTCCCTGAAGCCGCCTTGAGGGACATCTACGTCCAGCTGACGGTGTCTCCCGGCGTCCCTTGACGAGGCGCCGCGGAGGTCCGGCGGCGGGTGTGGGCGTCCTCGCCGGGCGGGCGTCGTCCCCAGGACGGGCGCGGCAGCGTCCCCCGAGGACCGCACCGTGCGAGGGTGTCCGCCGTGCTCGCCGTCCCGCCCCGCACCCGCCGATGACCGCCCTCGCGGGCGTCGTCGCCGGCCTGGGCGGGCTGCTGGCCGGTGTGCTCGTCAACCGAGCCGCGGGCCGCTTCCCGTGGCCGGCGCGGCCCTCGTGGGCGGCGGTGCTGGGGCCGGGCCGGCCCGCCGTGCGCCCGCCGTGGGTGGAGGTGGCGACGGCGGTGCTGTGCGCGCTCGCCGCCCTGCGCCCCGCGCCGGCCTGGGAGCTGCCGGCCTTCCTCGTCCTCGCCGTCGCATCGGTGCTGCTGGCCGTCATCGACCTGCAGCACCGGCTGCTGCCCGACCGCGTGGTGCTGCCGGCGGTCGCCGGGGTCGCCGCCCTGCTCGCGCTCGCCGCCGCGGCGGAGGGCACCTGGCCACCGCTGGTCCGGGCGCTGCTCGGCGCCGTCGTCCTGTTCGCCGCCTTCCTCGGGATGGCCCTGCTGGCGCCTGGTCAGCTGGGGATGGGCGACGTCAAGCTCGCCGCCCTGCTCGGGCTGCCGCTGGGCTGGTTGGGCTGGCCGGCGCTGCTTCTGGGGGTGCTGGCCGCCTTCACCGCCCAGGCGGTCGGGGCGCTGGTGCTGCTCGCCGCCCGCCGGATCACGCTGCGCAGCGCGCTGCCGTTCGGTCCGGCGATGCTCCTGGGTGCGCTGCTGGCGGTCGCGGCCACGGGCTGAGCGGGCGTTCCTGTTCCGGTTCTGCACGGTCGGGTGGTGACGCCTCGTGAGCGCGGCCCGGTGGGTGCAGGCGGTCGGGTGACCGCACACACCCGACCGGTGGACAGGTGCTCAAGGCCCGCAACCGTCGGCCCGAAGCGCTCCCCACAGCCGCGACGGCGGGCCACCCCCGGCCCGTCCCGGTCGGCCCCACCCCCAGGGAGCACCCCCGTGTTCAACCCCCTCGCTGCGATCGTCAGCCTCTACGCCCTCGCCTCCGACCGCCTGCGCAAGGAGGAGGACGGCGCCACCGCCGTCGAGTACGGCCTCATGGTCGGCCTCATCGCCGCCGTCATCGTCGGCCTCGTGGCCACCCTCGGCGGCCAGCTGGGCGACATGTTCCAGACCGTCATCGACGCCCTGCCCGGCGACTGATCCGAGCAGCACCGCCACCGGCGCGGCGGCCCCACCCCCGGGGCCGCCGCGCCGTCGCACACCCCCACACCACGGAAGGAGGCAGGACGATGAGGCGACCCCGGGACGGCGAGCGCGGCGCCAGCGCGGTGGAGTTCGCGCTGATCCTGCCGCTGCTGGTGCTCCTCGTCGTCGGCATCGTCGAGTTCGGCCACGGCTTCCAGGTGCAGGGGACGCTCTCGGCCGCCGCCCGCGAGGGCGTGCGCGTCATGGCGCTGCAGAACGACCCCGCGGCCGCCCGCGCCGCCGCGCGCTCCGCGGCCTCCTCGCTGGAGCCGGCGCTCACCAACGCCCAGATCACCATCACGCCCGCCACCTGTCCGACCGGCACCGGGACGACGACCGTGCGCCTGACCATCGCCTACGACATGCCCTTCCTCACCGGGCTCCTCGGCGCGTCCGTGGACCTCACCGGCACGGGGGTCATGCGATGCGGCGGCTGACCACCCGGCTGGCCCGGGCCCGCGCCACCGGCGACGAGCGCGGCGCGGCCGCGGTGCTCATCTGCCTGCTCATGATCCCGCTGCTCGGCTTCGGGGCCATCGCCGTCGACGTCGGCGCCGTGTACGCCGAGCGCGCCCGCCTCCAGGTCGCCGCCGACGCCGCCGCGCTCGCCGTCGCCCAGGACTGCGCCCGCGGCGCCTGCGGGGACATGCAGGCCACCGCCGACGCCCTCGTCGCCGCCAACGCCGGCGACGTGGACGTCGCCCCGCCGGTGCTGTCCAGCAACCCGACCAGCGTCACCGTCACCGGCAGCCACCCGACCGAGCACTGGTTCGCGCCGGTCCTCGGCTACGACGCCACCCAGGTGAGCGCGTCCGCCACGGTCACGTGGGGCGCCCCCTCCGCCGGGACGGCGCGGCTGCCCCTGACCTTCTCCTGGTGCGAGTTCGCCCAGCAGACCGGCGGCGGGATGCCGTCGGGGACGACGGTGCGCACCATCCGGCTGACCAAGACCTCCGGCACGGTCGACTGCACCGGGCCCTCGCGCAACATCGTCCCGGGCGGCTTCGGCTACCTGGTCACCGACCCCGGCCACTGCCGCGCCACGAGCGCCGTCGGCGGCCGCTCCTACTCCTCGACCGGCAACACCCCGTCGTCGGACTGCGACCCCGCCGACTTCGCCGGCCTGGTGGGCCGCACCGTGCTGCTGCCGATCTTCGACGAGTTCGGCGGCACCGGCAGCAACGCCTGGTACCACGTCTACGGCTACGCGGCCTTCCGGATCACCGGCTACGCACTGGGCGGCCAGTTCGAGACCTCGCCGCGGCCCTGCACCGGCAACGACCGCTGCATCGCCGGCTACTTCACCCGCTGGGTGGAGCTGTCCGACGACTTCACGACCTCCCCGACCGCGCCCGACCTGGGCGCGGAGATCCTCCGCCTCATCCGATAGGTGACCTGAGTGAGACGACTGCTGGCCGCCCTCGCGGCCCTCCTGCTCGCCGCCGTCGGGACGGTGGTCCTCCTGGCCTACGTCCGCGGCGCCGACGCGCGCGCCCTGGACGGCGTGGAGAGCGTCGAGGTGCTCGTCGTCGACGAGCCGATCGCCGCCGGCACGCCGGGGGAGGCCCTCGACGACCTCGTGCGCACCACGCTGGTCCCCGCGAAGACGGCGGTCGACGGCCGGGTCACCGACCTCGCCCAGCTCGACGGCCTGGTCGCCGACGTCGACCTGCAGCCGGGCGAGCAGCTGCTCGCGGCGCGGTTCGTCTCGCCCGACCAGCTGGGCACGCCGGGCACGGTGCCCGTCCCCGAGGGGCTGTCGGAGATCAGCGTGCTGCTCGACCCGCAGCGGGTGGTCGGCGGGCGGCTCGCCGCCGGCGACACCGTCGGGGTCTACCTCTCGCTGAAGTTCCAGGACGGCACCTCCGCCACCCACGCCGTGCAGCACGGGGTGCTGGTCACCCAGGTCCAGGGCGCGACGCCGGTCGGCGACGACGACGTGCAGGAGGCCGCGGCGCAGACCCCGGACACCGCGGTGATGGTCACGCTCGCCGTCGTCCCGCGGGACGCCGAGCAGATCGTCTTCGGCCAGGAGCACGGCACGCTGTGGCTCTCCCTGGAGCCGGAGGGCACCGACACCGGCGGCACCCAGGTGCTGACCCAGGGCAACGTCTACGGCGAGGACACCCCCCGATGAGCCGCGTCGTGCTGGCCGCGGCGGACGCGGAGCTGAGCGCGCGGGTGCACGCCGCCGCCGACGGCGACGTCTCCGCCCTGCCGGCGGGTCGGCTGCCCGCCGACCCGGCCCGGCTGTTCGAGCAGCTCGTGGACGGCGAGCTGCCCGAGGTGCTGGCCATCGGCCCGGCGGCCTCGCCCGCCGAGGTGCTGGCCCTGGCCGCCCGGCTCGACGTCCAGTGCCCCGGGATCAGCGTCGTGCTGATCGCCGACCCGACCCCGGAGCTGTGGCAGGCGGCGATGCGCGCCGGCATCCGCGACCTGGTCCCGCCCTCGGCGGACCAGGCCGAGCTGCGCGCGGCGATCGACCGCGCCGGCGCGGCCGCGACCGGACGACGGCGGGTGCTGCGCCCGGTCGAGGAGACCGCCCGCTACACCGGCCGGGTCATCACCGTGGCCTCGCCCAAGGGCGGGGTCGGCAAGACCACGGTCGCGACCAACCTCGCCGTCGGGCTGACCGCGGCCGCGCCGCAGTCCACGGTGCTGGTCGACCTCGACGTGCAGTTCGGGGACGTCGCCTACGCCCTCGGCCTGGTGCCGGAGTACGCGCTGCCCGACGTCGTGCACGGCCCGGCCAGCGAGGACACGATGGTCCTCAAGACCTTCCTCACCCAGCACCCGTCCGGCCTGTACGCCGTCTGCGGGGCGGAGTCGCCGGCGGCGGGGGACCGGGTCACCGCCGAGGACGTCAGCCGGCTGCTCGCCGCGCTGGCCCGCGAGTTCCGCTACGTCGTCGTCGACACCGCCCCCGGCCTGTCCGAGCCGACGCTCGCCGCGCTGGACCGGGCCACCGACGTCGTCATGCTCAGCTCGATGGACGTCCCCGGCGTGCGGGGGCTGCGCAAGGAACTCGACGTGCTGCGCGAGCTGTGCATGATCCCCGCCGGCCGGCACGTGGTCATGAACTTCGCCGACCCCAAGGGCGGGCTCTCGGTGCGCGACGTCGAGACCACGATCGGCACCGGTGTGGACGTCGTCCTGCCCCGCTCGGCCGCGGTGCCGCTGTCGACCAACGAGGGCGTGCCGCTGCTGCAGAGCGGCCGGCGCGACCCGATGACCAAGGAGCTGCGCCGGCTGGTCGCGCGCTTCTCCGCCACCCCGATCGTCCGGCCCAGCCGGTACCGGGCCAAGCACCGGGCTGCCTCGTGACCACCCGTGCGACCCCGATCGGACGGAGGACCTCGTGAACCTCGCCGACCGCCTCGCCGCCGCCGGCCGGCACGCCGCGCCGGACGCCCCCGAGGCCGCGCAGGCCCCCGTCCCGGCACCGCGGCCGGCCGCGCGGCCGCTCTCCCCGGTCCCGGCCGCGCCGCCGGTCACCGACGCGCTCGCCCGGCTCAAGGACCGCGTCGCCAAGGCGCTGTTCGAGCGCATGGGCAGCCGGCTCAGCGACCCCAGCCTGTCCGAGGAGCAGCTGCGCGCGCTGGTGCTCCGCGAGCTCGACGAGGTCGTGGAGGAGGAGCGGGTCCCGCTGTCGGCCGACGAGCGGGGCCGGCTCACCGCCGAGCTGGCCGACGACGTCCTCGGCCTGGGCCCGCTGCAGCGCCTGCTCGACGACGACACGGTCAGCGAGATCATGGTGAACGGCCCGGAGACGGTCTACGTCGAGCAGTCCGGCCGGCTGGTCCGCACCGCCGCCCGCTTCACCTCCGAGGAGCACCTGCGCCGGGTGATCGACCGGATCGTCTCCCGGGTGGGACGGCGGATCGACGAGTCCTCGCCGCTGGTCGACGCACGCCTGGCCGACGGTTCCCGCGTCAACGCGATCATCCCGCCGCTGGCGTTCAGCGGGTCGACGCTGACCATCCGCAAGTTCGCCAAGGACCCGTTCTCCGTCGACGACCTGATCGGCTTCGGCACCCTGTCGCCGGAGATGGCCGAGCTGCTGCACGCCTGCGTCGAGGCCCGGCTCAACGTCATCGTCTCCGGCGGCACCGGCACCGGGAAGACCACGCTGCTCAACGTCCTGTCCTCCTTCATCCCGGACGGCGAGCGGATCGTCACCATCGAGGACGCCGTCGAGCTGCAGCTGCAGCAGGACCACGTCGTCCGGCTGGAGTCCCGGCCGCCCAACATCGAGGGCCGCGGCGCGGTGACCATCCGCGACCTGGTGCGCAACTCGCTGCGCATGCGCCCGGACCGGATCGTCGTCGGCGAGTGCCGCGGCGGCGAGAGCTTGGACATGCTGCAGGCGATGAACACCGGCCACGACGGCTCGCTGTCCACGGTGCACGCCAACTCGCCGCGCGACGCCATCGCCCGGCTGGAGACCCTCGTGCTCATGGCCGGCATGGACCTGCCGCTGCGCGCCATCCGCGAGCAGATCGCCTCGGCCGTCGACGTCGTCGTCCAGCTGACCCGGCTGCGCGACGGCACCCGCCGGGTCACCCACGTCACCGAGGTGCAGGGGATGGAGGGGGAGACGGTGACCCTGCAGGACGCCTTCCTCTTCGACTACTCCGCCGGCGTCGACGCCGCCGGGCGGTTCCTCGGCAAGCCGGTGCCGACCGGGGTGCGCCCGCGGTTCGTCGAGCGCTTCACCGAGCTGGGCATCACCGTGTCGCCGCACGTGTTCGGCCTGCCGCAGCCGGTCCGCCAGCGGGGCTGGGGCGCATGACGCTGCTGCTGTTCGCCGGGCTGCTCGCCTGCTCCGGGGCGCTGCTGCTGCTCGCGCTCGTCGTCCTCCCGGCGGGGCCGCGCCGGGTGCCGCTGAGCCGGCTGGACCCCACGGTGACGCCGACGTCGTCCGCGCTGGCCGGGGTGGGCGTCGCCGCCGGGGCGGCCGTCGAGCGCGCCCTGGCCCGGCGCGGCCGGATGGCCGCCGGGACCGCGGCGCTCGAGAAGGCCGGTCTGCGCCTGTCGTTCTCCGACCTCGTGCTGCTCACCGGGCTGGCGGTGCTGGTGCTCGGTGCGGTCGGCGCGCTGGCCGGCGGCCCGCTGGTGGCGGTGCTGATGGCGGCGCCGGCGCCGCTGGGTGCGCGGCTGCTGGTCACCGTCCGCACCGGACGCCGGCAGGCCACCTTCGCCGACCAGCTCGACGACTCGCTCCAGCTCATGGCGAGCAGCCTGCGGGCCGGGCACAGCCTGCTGCGGGCGATCGACTCGGTCTCCCACGACGCGGCGGCGCCGACGTCGGAGGAGTTCGCCCGCATCGTCAACGAGACGCGGGTCGGCCGCGACCTCGCCGAGGCGCTGGACGAGGTCGCGGCCCGGATGGGCAGCGACGACTTCACCTGGGTCGCGCAGGCCATCGCCATCCACCGGGAGGTCGGCGGCAACCTGGCCGAGGTGCTCGACGTCGTCGGCCACACCATCCGCGAGCGCAACGCGATCCGCCGCCAGGTCAAGGCGCTGGCGGCCGAGGGCAAGCTCTCCGCGGTCGTCCTCATGCTGCTGCCCTTCGGGGTGAGCGGCTTCATCGCGCTGACCAACCCCGACTACCTGTCCACGTTCACCGAGTCCACCGCGGGCTACGTGATGCTCGCCGTCATCGCCGTGCTGCTGGTCGGGGGCGGGCTGTGGCTCAAGAAGATGGTGAGCATCCGGTTCTGATGAGCGGCCTCCTCGTCCCCACCCCCGTCCTCGCCGCCGCGGTCGCGGTCGGCGTCGCCGTCCCCGTGCTCGGCTGGGCCGTGCTGGCCCGGCCCGGCGCCGGGGCCGCCGCGGTCCGGGAGAACCTGGTGCGCGGCATCGACGCGGGACCGGCCGCCGGGCCGACGGCGGGCCGCGCCCGGCCCGGCCTGCGCGCCCGGCTGGTCCGCGCGCTCACCCCGCGCGGCACGTTCGCCCGGGTCGACCGGCTCCTGGCCACGGCCGGGCGGCCCCCGGCGTGGCCGATGCCCCGGGTGGTCGCCGCCAAGCTCCTCCTCGCCGTGATCGCCGCGGCGCTGAGCGCGCTCGTGGTCAGTTCCGCGCCGGGCGTGCTGATCGTGCTGATGGCCACGGCGGTGACGACGACCGCGTACTTCCTGCCCGAGCTGCTGCTGCACAGCCGCGGGCAGGAGCGGCAGGAGGCGATCGCCCGCGAGCTCGCCGACACCCTCGACCAGATGACCATCGCCGTCGAGGCGGGTCTCGGGTTCGAGTCGGCGCTGGCCCGCGCCGGCCGCAACGGGCGGGGCCCGCTCGCCGAGGAGCTGCTGCGCACCCTGCAGGACATCGGGGTCGGCCAGCCGCGCCGCGACGCCTACCTGGCCCTGGCCGAGCGCACCGGCGTCCCGGACCTGCGGCGGTTCATCCGCGCGGTCGTCCAGGCCGACGCCTACGGCGTCTCGATCGCCGACGTCCTGCGCACCCAGGCGCAGGAGATGCGGCTCAAGCGCCGCCAGCGCGCCGAGGAGAAGGCGATGCAGATCCCGGTGAAGGTGATCTTCCCGCTGATCCTGTGCATCCTGCCGACGCTGTTCATCGTGCTGCTCGGGCCGGCCGCGATGGACATCGTCGCGACCTTCAGCGCCGGCGACTGACCGGGGTGCCGCGGCGCGACACCCCGGTCGGTCGCGGCTCGGCTACCGCGGCTGGGCCGGGTTGGTGGGGTCGCCCTGGGACGGCGGGTTGACCGGCGGGCCGCTCGTCGCCTCGGACACCTTCGAGCCGCCGCGGGCGGCCACCGGGTCGTCGGAGCCCGTCGCGGCGGGGTCGCCGCCGGAGGGCTGCGCGCCCTCCTTGAGGGACGACAGCCGGTGCTGCATCGCGCTCACCACCTGGATGCGGTTGGCGTGCGACCGCTCGTAGGTCAGCAGCGTCTCGAGGCCCGCGGCGTCCAGGGTGCGGATGCGGGAGACCAGGCCTCCCACCTGGAGGTGGTCGTAGTCCGGGATCGGCAGCTCGTCGTGCTGGGGCATGGGCGACCGCTACCCCCCTCCTCCCGATCCGACACCGGGTGTGAGCACGGGGTCGATGGGTAGGCGGCTCGTACGAGAGCCGCGCCGCTCAGCCCCCGCGGCCGCCCGGCCCCGTTCGACCGAGGAGTAGCCCCACCGCCATGGACGTGTCCTTCCTGCAACCGGTGTTCGCCGCGAGCGGCCCCTACGCCACGGTCTGCGCCGACGTCACCCACACCACCGAGAACGCCGACACGGAGCTGGACCTGCGGGTGCGCGCCATCGCCGAGCGGCTGACCGGTCAGGGCGCGCCGGAGGCGGCCGTGGCGGCGGTCCGCGACCGGCTGCTGGAGGCCAACGACGGCGGCCAGATCGCCACCCTCCGCGGCCGGGCGCTGGTCGTCGCCGCCGACGGCTCGGTCGTCCTGGACCAACCCCTGGTCGACGCGCCGCGGGAGGAGGTGGCCGCGTACGCGCCGACGCCGGACCTGCTGCCGGTGCTGCGCCAGATGCCCGGGCGGGTGCCGCACGTCGTCGCCGTGGTCGACCGGCTCGGCGGCGACATCAGCTACATCGGGATGCCCGGCGAGGAGCCGGAGGAGCAGTCGGTGTCCGGCGAGAAGTTCCACATCCGCAAGGTCAAGGTCGGCGGCTGGGCCCACGACCACTGGCAGAACAGCGCCGAGAACTCGTGGGAGGACAACGCCGACAAGGTGGCCGAGCGGATCACCTCCTACGCCCGCCGGCTGTCGCCCCGGTTCGTGCTCGTCGCGGGCGACGTCCGGGCGCGGCAGATCCTCACCGACCGCGCGGGCGAGGTGTGGAAGGACCTCGTCGTGACGACGGACGAGGGCGGCCGCGCCGCCGGCGCCGACCGCGAGCCGATCGACCGCCGCGCCGCCGAGCTGGTCGCCGAGCACGACGCGCACGAGGAGGCCGAGACCGTCGAGAAGATCGCCTCGGCCGGCGCGCACGGCCTCGCCGTCACCGGGACGGCATCGGTCGTCGAGGCGCTGCGCAAGGGCCAGGTCGAGACGCTCGTGCTCGCCGACCGGCAGGACGACGAGGAGCTGCTGGTCGGGGGCTCCCCGATGGAGCTCGGGGTCGGCCAGGCCGACATCGACGCCCTGGGCAGCACGCAGGCGCACTCCGTCCCGGCCGAGCGGGCGCTGCTGGCCGCCGCCGTGGCGAGCGCCGCGGCGGTCGTCGTCGTCCCGCGGGGCGCGATGCCCGGCGACATCCCGGTCGCCGCGATCCTCCGCTACACCGACGACTCGACCCCGTCGCCCCAGTGACCCGCAGCCCGAGACCGAGGAGCACCCCGTGACCGACCCGCACCAGTCCGCCACCTCGCCCGGCACCGACCCGGGCAGCATCGAGCGCCGCGCCGCGCTCGCCGAGGCCCTGGGCAAGGAGGTGTGGCCCGCCGACCGCGACACCCTCGTCGCCAAGGCCCAGGAGGGCAACGCACCCGACCGGGTGCTCGGCGACCTGCAGCGCCTCCCCGGCGGCCAGACCTTCACCAACGTCCAGGAGGTCGCCGAGGCGCTCGGCCTGGGCACCGAGCAGCAGCGATTCTGAGGAGGCCGGCATGACCACGCAGAAGCAGCCCAGCCCCGAGGCCCTGGCCAACGTCACCGAGGACAACATCCGCACCCGCGGCCAGCTGCTGCCCGAGGAGGAGGCGCTCAAGGGCGGCGGCATGGAGGAGGTCGCCGCCGAGGTGATCCTCGCCGAGTCCGAGGAGCGGACCGTGAACACCGACCCGGACGACGCGCAGGGCGCCCACCGCACCTCCGAGGAGACGGCGGACCTCCCCTGAGCGGCCCGCACGGGCGCCCGGCCCACGAGCGCCCGGCCCACGAGCACGAGGTCCAGCTCCGCTGGGGGGACGCCGACGCCTACGGGCACGTCAACCACGCCCGCGCGCTCGGGCCGCTGGAGGACGCGCGGCTGGCCCTCGCCGCCGGCGGGCCGGGCACGGCGGACGGCCGGCAGCCCGACGTCATCCTGGCCCGGCTGGAGGTCGACTACCTGCGCCAGCTCCATTACCGCGTGGGGGAGCGGCTGTGCGTGCGCAGCCGGGTGCTCCGGCTGGGCACCAGGTCGCTGACCCTGCGCCAGGAGCTGGTGCAGGACGGCGAGGTGGCGATCCGGGCCGACGCCGTCCTGGTGCTCTTCGACTTCGCCACCGACACCAGCCGGCCGCTCACCGACGACGAGCGCGCGTACTGGAGCGGCTTCCAGGCGTGAGCGCCTTCGCGGGGTTCGAGGAGCGGCGGGTCGCCGTCGCCGAGGACGTCACCCTCCGGGTGCGCACCGGGGGAGCCGGCCCGCCGGTGGTGCTGCTGCACGGCCACCCGCGCACGCACACCACCTGGCACCGGGTGGCGCCGCTGCTCGCCGCGGCCGGGCACACCGTCGTCTGCCCGGACCTGCGCGGCTACGGCCGGTCCACCGCGCCGCCGCCGGAGCCCGGTCACGGGCAGCAGTCGAAGCGGGCGATGGCCGGCGACGTCGCCGCGCTGGTGCGGGCGCTGGGGCTCGGGCGCTTCGCCGTCATCGGGCACGACCGCGGCAGCTACGTCGCGCTGCGGCTGGCGCTGGACCACCCCGACGCGGTCACGCACCTCGCCGTCGTCGACTGCGTCCCGATCGTCGAGCACCTCGACCGCGCCGACGCCCGCTTCGCCACCGCCTGGTGGCACTGGTTCTTCTTCGCCCAGCCGGACAAGCCCGAACGGGCCATCGGCGCCGACCCGGTCGCCTGGTACGGCCTGGACGCCCCGGGGAAGGCGGAGGCGATGGGGGCGGAGAACCACGCCGACGTCGTGGCCGCCGTGCGCGACCCCGCCACGGTCCGGGCGATGCTCGAGGACTACCGCGCCGGCCTGACCGTCGACCGGGCGGACGAGGAGGCCGACCGCGCGGCCGGCCGCCGGGTCCGCTGCCCGACCCTGGTGCTGTGGTCGGCCCGCGACGACCTCGAGGAGCTGCACGGCGACCCGCGGGCGATCTGGGCCGGCTGGGCCGACGACCTGCGCGGCGGCGGACCCCTCGACAGCGGCCACCACGTCGCCGAGGAGGCGCCCGGCGAGCTGGCCGCGGCGCTGCTGCCGTTCCTCTCGACCGGGTGACGGGCCGTCCGCGCAGGTGAGGACGGCGGGACGGCGGGGTAGGCGCAGCCCATGCCGAAGACGACGAAGGCCGGCAAGGCCAAGAAGAACGAGCTGCCCAGCACCCTGCAGCGGTCGGACGCCAAGGTGCAGCGCACCTTCGCCAAGGCGTACGACTCCGCGATGGACTCCTACGACGACGAGGAGCGGGCCAACCGCACCGCGTGGGCGGCGGTCAAGCACACCCACGAGAAGGTCGGCGACCACTGGGAGCAGAAGGCGGGCGGCAAGAAGGGGCCCTCCGACGCGCAGGCCGCCGGGGGCGTCGGCACCGGGAAGAAGACGAAGGGCGGCGTCGACGCCAACGCGCCCAAGGAGCACCTGCTCGAGCTGGCCAAGAAGCTCGACGTCCGCGGCCGGTCGAAGATGAAGAAGAAGGAACTGGTCGACGCCATCCAGAAGGCGAACGGCAAGGAGACGGCCAAGGCGCGCAAGAAGAAGTAGCGCCGCCGGTCAGCCGCCGGCGACCAGCAGCAGCTCCTCCTGCCGGTCGCCGAGGTACTCCACGCCCGCCGGCGTGAGGACGACGCCCTCCTCCAGGCCCATCCGCACGCCCTGCCCGCCCCACTCGGGCACCGCCACGTGCACGCTGAGCTCCAGGGCGTAGGCCGTGCCCGGGTGCAGGCGGGCGTCGCCGGGCCCGGGGACGCCGTCCTGCTCGTCCCACAGGCCGATCGCCGGGCCCGCGCCGTGCCCGTGCACGCCGATCGGGTGGGAGTACACCTCGCCCTCGATCCCCTCGGCCGTCGCCGCGGCCCGGGTGGCGGCGAGCACCTCGTCGCCGGCGCGGCCGGGCCGCATCTGCGCGGTCGTGAGGTCCTGCAGGCGGGTGCCCAGCGCGAAGGCCCGCGCCAGCCCGGGCGGCGCGGCGGTCTCGCCCGCGCGCAGCACGTAGGCGGTGCGCTGCAGGTCCCCGGACAGCCCGAGGCTGGCCGCGCCGACGTCGCAGTGCACCAGGTCGCCGGGGGCGACCGGCTCGTCGTAGGGCACCGCCGGCAGCAGCGTGCCCCGCTCGGCGGCGGGCGCGACCCCGGCGCGCTGCAGGTCGACGACCGGGTGGAACCACGGGGCCAGGCCCAGGTCGGTCAGCCGCTGCCGCAGCCACCAGGCCAGATCGGCGGCGGTCGTCTCGCCGACCCGGAGCACCCCAGGCGTGAACGCCTCGGCCACGACGGCCTGGAGGCGGGCGTCGAGCGCCCGCAGGGCGTCCACCTCCTCGGGCAGCCGGGTCTCCAGCCACCGGACCACCAGCGACTCGGCGGACACCAGCCGCTCGGCCCACGGGCCCAGCGCCGCCACGAGCAGCCCGTGGTCGGCGTGCGAGAGGCCGTCGGCGGCGGCGAACGCGGCGGAGACGTCGATCCCGATGGCCCGCGGCGCGGCCTGCTCGACGAACCGGCGCACCGCGGCCCACTGCGACTGCTCGTAGGACTCGCCGGGCCGCTCGTCGTCCGACCAGGCCGGCAGGAACTGGCCCACCGGGTAGCGGGACACCGCCACCGGGGTGACGCCGTCGTCGCTGCGGTGCAGCACCAGGATCGTGCGCCGCCGGGCCGACAGCCAGGTCGCCGGCAACAACGTGCGCAGCACGGGGTCCTCGGCGTTCTCGCGCCCGACGACCAGCCACAGGTCGATGCCGGCGTCGTCCATCAGGCCCGGCAGCAGGTCGAGCAGCCGCTGGGTCAGCCAGCGGTCCCGGACGTCGGCCTGCTCCCGCAGCGGCAGCGGGACCGCGCGCGTCGGATCGGCGTCCGGGAGGGCTCCCCGGGGCGTGCGGAGCAGGACCACGCAGACAGGGAAGCAGACAACCGGCCGGTCCGCTCTCGCTGAGCGCCGGTCGGGCGACGCCCACGGCCCCACCCCGCGCCCGGACCCGCTCCTCGCCCGGTCCTCGCCGCGATGCGTCCGGGATGTCGTCAGGCGACCTCGCTGGCCTCGTCGTCGGTCGCCTCGGCCGCGGGGGCGCTGCGCGGGCGCGGGGTCAGGACGGCGGCGACGCGGTCCCGGCCGGCCTGCTTGGCCTGGTACATCGCCGCGTCGGCGCCGTCGAGCAGCCGCCACAGGCCGTCGGCCGGGTCCTCGCCCTCGGTCGGGCGGACCAGCGCGATGCCGATCGAGGCGGTCACGGTGTGCCCGTCGCCGGTGCGCGCCGCGGCCACGGCGGAGCGCAGCCGCTCGGCCAGCCGGTTGGCCTCCGCCGCGTCGCCGACCACGCCCAGCACCGCGAGCTCCTCGCCGCCCAGGCGGGCGAGCACGTCGGTGGGGCGGACGCCGGCCGACAGCGCCGCCGCGACCGCGCGCAGCACGGCGTCCCCGGCGGCGTGGCCGTGGGTGTCGTTGAGCCGCTTGAAGTGGTCCAGGTCCAGCACCATGGCCACCACGCGGGCGCCGTCGCGCCGGGCCTGCCGCCACACCCGGCCGGCCTGCTCCTCGAGGTGGCGGCGGTTGCTCAGGCCGGTGAGCGGGTCGCGCAGGGAGAGCTGCTGGGTGGCGCTGAGCAGCCGCTCGATCCGCCGGCGCAGCACGAACACCCCGGCCGAGGCGAGGTCCAGCACGCCGGCGTTGACGCACACCTGCACGGCCAGGGCCGTGTGGTTGTCGTAGCTGCCCCACAGCGCGCCGGCCACGACGGCCGGGGTCAGCACGAGGTGCACCACCAGCATCCAGCCGTCGAGGAACCACGCCGCGACGAAGGCGGCGAACAGCATCATCAGCGGCGTCGCGTACCGGGTCGGGTCGGTGATCGACAGCGCGACGACGAGGTAGACCAGGTCGCCGAGCAGGACGAGCCCGAAGATCGTCCGGCGGCCGATGCGCCGCCGCACCGCCAGCGGCACCGCGACCGCGACGAGCAGCACCATCGTCGCGGCGTAGACCCAGCGCGAGGCGCCCGGGCGCAGCACGCCGTCCACCAGCAGGTTGACCGACCCCATCAGCGCGCCGGTCGCCAGCAGGACGGCGACGGTCAGCGCCGCCACCCCGCGCTCGCCCACCCGCGTCGGCGGCGCGGCCGCGGGCCCCCCGTCCCCCCGTGCGGCTGTCACGGCTGCAGGATGCCGTACCGGGAGGACGGGCCGGGACGTCGTCGTCCTGCCGGGTCGCACGAGGGGGTGGTCACGACACCCGCCCGGGGGCCAGGGTGGGGGCGTGACGCACCTGGAGCCCGGCCTCGTCGACGTCCGGACGCTGGCCGACCACCCGCTGACCGAGGCCGGGTCCGCCGCCCTGCGCATGGTGGCCCCCGGGGCCGTGACCGCCGGGCGCTTCGGCCTGGTGGAGTACCGCCTGGCGCCGCGCTCCGGCGGGGCCGCCCCGCACTACCACCAGACGTTCTCGGAGTCCTTCTACGTCGTGTCCGGCGAGCTGACGCTCTACGCCGGGGACCGGTGGCAGCCGGCCCGGGCCGGCGACTTCGCCCTGGCCCACGAGCGCGGGGTGCACGGCTTCCGCAACGACTCCGACGAGCCGGTCACCTTCCTCATCCTCTTCACGCCGGGGATCGCCCGGGAGACGTTCTTCGCCGAGATGGCCGAGCTGCGCCGCAGCGGCCGCAGGCCCAGCCCCGAGGAGATGACCGCGTTCTACGCCCGGCACGACCAGGTCATGGTCGATGTCTGAGGCCGTCTCCGAGGAGTTCGACGCCTACGTGCTCAACGACCGGGTGACGGTCGTCGTGGTGACCACCGACGGCGGCGACCGCTACGTGCTGCGCGACACCGACGCCCACCGGGCGGAGATGGCGGCCGCGTTCGGCCCGGACTCGGAGGAGGCCACCGCGCTGGACGAGTCCGTCGAGCTGACCGACGACCTGCGCGTGCGGCTGGGCATCGGCCTGGTGACGCTGTGGGACTACACCGGCCACCGCCCGGGCCCGGTCGACGACCGGCGCGGGAAGGGCTGAGGTCCTACCGTCCGTTGCAGTCGACCGTCCGCGCCCGCCGGGCGCGGGCACGCCGTCCGAGGAGGACAGATGGCCGAGGGCCCGTGGTTCTACTGCCTGAAGCACCACACCGTGGAGACGCGGGACGGCTGCGCCGAGCGGCACCGGCTCGGCCCGTACGCCACCCGCGAGGAGGCCGAGCACGCCCTGCAGTCGGTGGCCGAGCGCGAGCAGCGGCTCACCCAGGAGGACCGCGCGTGGGAGGGCGACTGACCCGCCCGGCATGATCGGGCCGGGACGCCGGACGGTCCGGGGTCGCGAGGAGGCACCGTGTCGGACGGACGCGCCGTGGAGGATCTGGTCGTCGGGGTGCTCGGGGGCACCGGACCACAGGGCCGGGGCCTGGCCGTGCGGCTGGCCGCCGCCGGGCAGCGGGTCCTGCTGGGCTCCCGCGACGCCGACCGCGCCGCGGAGGTGGCCACCCAGGTCGCCGAGCGGGCGTCGACCGCCGGCGGCCTGGAGGCCTCGGTGCAGGGCGGCGGGAACGCCGACGTCGCCGGCGCCGCCGACCTGGTGATCGTCGCGGTGCCCTTCGACGGGCACGCCGCCACGCTCGCCGACCTGGCCGCCCCGCTGGCCGGCAAGGTCGTCGTCGACTGCGTGGTGCCGATGGGCTTCGACGAGCTCGGCGCCTACGTCCTCGACGTCCCGGAGGGCAGCGTCGCCCAGCAGGCGGCCGCACTGCTGCCCGACTCGCACGTCGTCGGCGCGTTCCACCACCTCTCCGCCGTCCTCCTGGAGGACCTGTCCAGGCCGACGCTGGACGGCGACGTGATGGTCGTCGGCGACGACCGCGCCTCGACCGACCTGGTGCAGGCGCTGGCCGGCCGACTGCCCGGCATGCGCGGCGTCTACGCCGGCCGGCTGCGCAACGCCCGCCAGGTCGAGGCGCTCACGATCAACCTGGTGTCGGTCAACCGCCGCTACAAGGCCCACGCCGGCGTCCGCATCACCGACGTCTGACCCTCGCGGCCCGCCCCGCCCGGCCCGCATCGCGGGTTCCTCGTCCCTCGGCGGTCCTGCAGCACCCGCGACACGCGAGGAACGCCCGCAATGCGCCGGTGCGGCCCGGCGGGGGGCTACTCGAAGCTGTGCTCCGGGCCGGGGAAGGTGCCGCCGCGGACGTCGTCGGCGTACTCGCGGGCGGCCCGCAGCAGCTCGGCGCGCAGGTCGGCGTACTTCTTCACGAAGCGCGGCACCCGCCCGCCGGTGAGACCGGCCATGTCGGGCCAGACCAGCACCTGCGCGTCGGTGTCCACGCCGGCGCCGATGCCGATCGTCGGGATGCGCAGCTCCTTGGTCACCTCGCCGGCGATCGCGGCGGGCACCATCTCCAGGACGACGGCGAACGCCCCGGCCTCCTCGACCGCGTGCGCGTCGGCCCGCAGCTGCTCGGCGCCGGCGCCGCGGCCCTGCACCCGGAACCCGCCGAGCGCGTGCTCGCTCTGCGGCGTGAAGCCGATGTGCGCCATGACCGGGATGCCGGCGTCGACCAGGGCCCGGATCTGGGCGGCCACCCGCACGCCGCCCTCCAGCTTGACCGCCTGCGCCCCGCCCTCCTTCATCAGCCGGAACGCGTTCTCCAGCGCCTGGGCCGGCCCGGCCTCGTAGCTGCCGAACGGCATGTCGGCCACGATCAGCGACCGCTTCGTCGACCGGGTGACGGCCTTGGTCAGCAACAGGATGTCCTCGACGGTGACCGGCACGGTGGAGGTGTGCCCGAGGACGACGTTGCCCGCCGAGTCGCCGACGAGCAGCACCGGGATGCCGGCCTCCTCGAACACCGACGCGCTGACCGTGTCGTAGGCGGTGAGCATCGCCCACTTCTCGCCGCGCTCCTTGGCCTGCTGCAGGTGGTGCACCCGCACCCGCGCCGTCGACGTCCCCCCGTACAGCGGTGACTCGCTCATGCCTGTGCTCCCTCGCGGACGGTCGGCAGGGTCTCCCGCCAGCGGTTGGTGACGGGCAGCCGGCGGTCCCGGCCGAACGCCTTGAGGCTGATCTTGGTGCCGGGCGCGGACTGCCGGCGCTTGAACTCCGCGCCGTCGACCAGCCGCAGCACCCGCGCCACCACCTCGGGGTCGTGGCCCCGCTCCAGCAGCTCGGCCATGCCGAGGTCGCGGTCGACGTAGTCGGCGACGACCGCGTCGAGCTCGTCGTAGGACGGCAGCGAGTCGGTGTCCTGCTGGCCGGGGGCGAGCTCGGCCGACGGCGGCTTGTCGATCGAGTTCTGCGGGACGGGCTCGACCTCCCCGCGGTCCCGGGCGTACGCGTTGCGCCACCGGGCGAGCTCCCACACCAGGGTCTTGGGCACGTCCTTGATCGGCCCGAAGCCGCCGGCCGAGTCGCCGTACAGCGTCGAGTAGCCGACGGCGATCTCGCTCTTGTTGCCGGTGGTCAGCAGCAGGTGCCCGTGCTGGTTGGACAGCGCCATGAGCAGCGTGCCGCGCACCCGCGCCTGCAGGTTCTCCGCGGCCAGCCCGGACAGCTCGACCGACGACTCGTAGGCGTCGACCATCGGCGCGATCGGCACCACCGAGTAGTGCAGCCCCAGCCGCTCGGCGCTGTCCTCGGCGTCGGACAGCGAGTGCTCGGTGGACCATCGCGACGGCAGCCCGACGCCGTACACCCGGTCGGCGCCGAGCGCGTCGACGGCGATCGCGGCCACCAGCGCCGAGTCGATGCCGCCGGACAGCCCCAGCACCACCGAGGGCATGCCGTTCTTGTCGATGAAGTCGCGCAGCCCCAGCACCAGCGCCCGCCAGACCTCCTCGCAGTCGCTCAGCGGCTCCGCCACGGTCCCCGGCCGGGGCTCGAACGCCGGCACCGGCTCGGTGGACACCACGTGCCGGGTCACGGTCATCGGGCCGATCCGGCCCTCCCGCCGCTCCGGCACCGCCGCCGGGTCGATCGCGAGGTCGACGGTCAGCAGGTGCTCGACGAACTGCGGCGCGCGGGCCAGCAGGGTGCCGTCGGCGGCGACGGCCATCGAGTCGCCGTCGAAGACCAGCTCGTCCTGCCCGCCGACCTGGTTGCAGTAGACGATCGTCGCCCGCGCCTCCGCCGCCCGGCGGCGCACCAGCGGCAGCCGCAGGTCGTCCTTGGCCCGCTCGTAGGGCGAGGCGTTGGGGGAGAGGACGACGTCCACCCCGGCCTGGCCGGCGACCCCGCACGGCCCGCCCTCGACCCACAGGTCCTCGCAGATGGTCAGCGCGACGTCGACCCCGTGCAGCCGCACCACCGGCATCTCGGTGCCGGGCACGAAGTACCGCGCCTCGTCGAAGACGCCGTAGTTGGGCAGGTGCCGCTTGTAGTAGCGGACGACGACCTCGCCGCCGTGCAGCAGCGCCGCGGCGTTGCGCGGGGCGCCGCGGCGGGGGTTGGCGTCGCCGGGCCGGTCCTCGTCGGCGGTCGGCGGCTCGTCGACGGCGGCCGGCCCCGGGCCCTCGGTGTGCGCGAGATAGCCGACGACGACGGCGGTGTCGCCGAGCCCGCGGTCGGCCAGCGTCGCCGCCAGCTCGACCAGGGCCCGCTCGCTGGCCCGGGCGAAGGACTCGCGCAGCACCAGGTCCTCGGGTGGGTAGCCGGTGAGGGTCATCTCGGGGAAGACGACGACGTGCGCGGCCTCCCGCGCCGCCTTCGCCGTCCACTCGATGACGAGCTCCGCGTTGCCGGTGACGTCGCCGACGCGGGTGTCCACCTGCGCGAGGGCGACCCTGAGCTGCACCTGTTCTCCCACGCGACCATCCAACTCCGCGCCCCCGGGCGCGGCCACGCGGGTCCCGGTGCGGGGCGTTCAGCCGCCGAGCAGGGCCGCCAGCTGGTCGGCGTGGTCGCGCTGGTGGCCGGGGAGGAAGCCGAGGACGTCGGCGAGCGTGACGGGTCCGTCGGTCTCGTGGACGCCGGCCCGGCTCAGCTCGTCGGTGCGCAGGCCGGCCACGCTGCCGAACAGCGCCGCCTGGGCCGCGCGCAGCTGCTCGGCCAGCTGCACCGGCGGCACCGCGGCGTAGCTGGCCACCCGGGCCGGGTCGGTCGGGACGAAGTCCGGGAGCAGCGGGCCGTCCTCGGTGCGCAGCCGGTAGATCCGCTCGGTGAAGACCAGGGCGCTGTCGCGCAGGTGGCCGGCGACCTCGCGCGGCGTCCAGTCCAGCTCGGCGGCGTAGGCGGGGAAGTGCCCGAGGCGCGCCAGCTCGGCCCGCCCGGCGGGGGAGGGGCGGGCGTCCCAGCCGTCCCCGGCCAGGGCGCGGGCCACCCGGACGTCGACGCGGGCCTGCTGGCGCGCGAGGGAGTCGGCGGTCTCGGCCACGAGGTCGCGTACGGCGGTCATGCGGCCGGAGCCTGGCGGCCCCGGCCGGGACCCGCCAGGGACGTCGTCCCCTGTCGGGGGTGTGTGCTCCGCCACACCCGCGCCCGGTCGCGCGGGGAGCCGCACCGGCGGCTTTCTTCCGTCAACGGTGATGAGTTCTAGAATCCCGGCATGGACGACGCCGTCTCCGCGGTCGCCGCGCTGGCCGAGCCGACCCGCCGCCAGCTGTACGAGCACGTCGTCCGCCGATCCGCGCCGGTCGGCCGGGACGAGGTCGCCGGCGCCCTGGGCCTGCCCCGGGCGACCGTGGCCTTCCACCTGGACCGGCTCGTCGCCGACGGCCTGCTCGCCGTCCACTTCGAGCGGCGCAGCGGGCGCACCGGCCCGGGCGCGGGCCGGCCGGCCAAGCTGTACCGGCGCGCGGAGTGCGCGATCGAGGTGTCGCTGCCCGGGCGCCGCTACGACCTGGCCGGCGACCTCCTGGCGGGCGCGCTGGAGGAGGCCGACGCCTCCGGGGAGCCGCCGCGCGCGGTCCTGGCCCGGCGTGCCCGCGCGCGGGGGCTGGCCCTGGCGGGCGCGGCCGCCGGCGGCGGGGACCGGGAGACCGTCCTCCGCGTGCTCGAGGAGCACGGCTTCGAGCCCCGCGACGAGGACGGCGGGATCGCGCTCGCCAACTGCCCGTTCCACGACCTGGCCCGCGAGCACACCGGCCTGGTCTGCGGGATGAACCTCGCCCTGCTCGCCGGGCTGCTGGAGGGCTCGCCGGCGGCCGGCCTGGTCGCCCGGCCGGCCGCGGGCCCGGGGCGCTGCTGCGTGCATCTGGAGGCCGCCGGCGCGACCGGTTGACAGGGGTGTGGTCCGGGTCTCTACTAGCAACATCGATTGGTCTTAGAAGCGCCCCGGGACGCACCCGACCGGAGGTGGGACATGCCCACGACCCGTCCGTTCGTGATCGTCGGCGCCGGGCTGGCCGGCGCCAGGGCCGCGGAGACGCTCCGCGACGAGGGCTTCGACGGGCCGGTGGTGCTCGTCGGCGCCGAGCCCGAGCCGCCCTACGAGCGGCCGCCGCTGTCCAAGGGCTACCTGCTCGGCCGGGCCGAACGGGACGAGGCCCGGGTGCACGAGGCGGGCTGGTACGCCGGGCACGACGTGGACCTGCGCACCGGCGTGCGCGTCACGGCGCTCGACCCGGCCGCGCACCGCGTCACCCTCGGGTCCGGGGAGGAGCTGACCTACGCGCGGCTGCTGCTGACCACCGGGTCCTCGGCCCGCCGTCTGCCGGCGCCCGGGGCCGACCTGGACGGCGTCCGCCACCTGCGCACCCTCGCCGACGCCGACCGGCTGCGCGCCGACCTCGCCGGCGGCGGGCGGACGGTCGTCGTCGTCGGGGCCGGGTGGATCGGCATGGAGGTGGCCGCCGCCGCCCGCACGCTGGGCAACGACGTCACGGTGGTCGAGCCGCAGCTGGCGCCGCTGTTCAGGGTGCTCGGCCGGGAGATGGGCGGAGTCTTCGCCCGGCTGCACCGCGCCCACGGGGTCGACCTGTTCACCGGCACCCGGGTCCGGGAGCTGCGCGGGGAGTCCGGCCGGGTGACCACCGTGGTGACCGACGACCTGGTCCTGCCCGCCGACCTGGTGGTCGTCGGCATCGGCGCCGTCCCGGAGGTGGGGCTCGCGGCCGCGGCCGGCCTCGACGTCGACGGCGGGGTGCTGACCGACGCCGGCCTGCGGACGTCGGCGCCGGACGTGTACGCCGCCGGCGACGTCGCGGCCTCGTTCTCCCCGCTGTACGGCCGGCACGTCCGGGTGGAGCACTGGGCCAACGCCCTCCACGGCGGCCCGGCCGCGGCGCGCGCCATGCTCGCGCAGCCGGTGGCCCACGACCGGGTGCCCTACTTCTTCACCGACCAGTACGAGCTCGGCATGGAGTACTCCGGGCTGGCCGACCCGGAGGACACGGTGGTCTGCCGCGGCCTGCCCGACGACGGCGAGTTCATCGCCTTCTGGCTGCGCGACGGGCGGGTGCAGGCCGGCATGAACGTCGGCGTCTGGGACGTCACCGAGCCGATCCAGGCGCTGATCCGGTCGGGCCGGCCGGTCGGCGCGGCCGCGCTCGCCGACCCCGCCGTCCCGCTCGCGGAACTGGCCGGCTGACCCGACACGCCCCGGGCACCGGCGGAGGACCCGTGTGCGAAGGGCCCGGAGGGGGCAGGCTGGGGGACGGCGTCACATCCCGGAAACGAGCGGACTGGATCATGGCGAGCATGGACCGACAGCAGGAGTTCGTCCTGCGCACCCTCGAGGAACGCGACATCCGCTTCGTGCGGCTGTGGTTCACCGACGTCTCGGGCTACCTCAAGGCGGTCGCGGTGGCCCCGGCGGAGATCGAGGCGGCCTTCGCCGAGGGCATCGGCTTCGACGGGTCGGCGATCGAGGGCTTCGCCCGGGTCTACGAGTCCGACATGCTCGCCAAGCCCGACCCCGGCACGTTCCAGGTGATGCCCGCCCGCGAGGGCCGGGCCAGCGACACCGCGCGGATGTTCTGCGACATCACGCTGCCCGACGGCTCGCCGGCGTGGGCGGACCCGCGGCACGTGCTGCGCCGGGCCCTGGGCAAGGCCGCGGACATGGGGTTCACCTTCTACACCCACCCCGAGGTCGAGTTCTTCCTCCTCGAGGACCTGCCGACCGACGGCAGCCCCCCGCGGCCGGCCGACAGCGGCGGCTACTTCGACCTGTCCACGCACAACGTGGCGCACGACTTCCGCCGCGAGGCGGTCTTCGCGCTGGAGGCCATGGGCATCTCGGTGGAGTTCAGCCACCACGAGGTCGCGCCCGGCCAGCAGGAGATCGACCTGCGCTACGCCGACGCCCTGTCGATGGCCGACAACATCATGACCCTGCGGCACGTCGTCCGTGAGGTGGCGCTGGCCCAGGGCGTGCACGCGACCTTCATGCCCAAGCCGTTCACCGAGCTGGCCGGCTCGGCGATGCACACCCACCTGTCGCTGTTCGAGGGCGACCGCAACGCCTTCCACGACCCGTCCGACCCGATGAAGCTGTCCACGACGGGCAAGCAGTTCATCGCCGGCCTGCTGACCCACGCCCGCGAGGTCACGGCCGTCACCAACCAGACGGTGAACTCCTACCGGCGGCTGCTGGCCGGCACGGAGGCGCCGACCGCGGCCACCTGGGGCCGGGCCAACCGGTCGGCGATGGTGCGGCTGCCCAGCTACAAGCCGAGCAAGGCCCAGTCGGCGCGGGTCGAGGTGCGGACGCCGGACTCCGCCTGCAACCCGTACCTGACCTTCGCCGTCCTGCTGGCCGCCGGCCTGCGCGGCATCGAGAAGGGCTACGAGCTGCCGCCGGAGGCCGAGGACGACGTCTGGTCGCTGACCGACACCGAGCGCCGCGCCGCCGGCTACGAGGACCTCCCGGTCTCCCTCGGCGAGGCGCTGACCGCGATGCAGGGCAGCGAGCTGGTCGCCGAGACCCTCGGCGAGCACGTGTTCGAGTTCTTCCTCCGCAACAAGTGGGAGGAGTTCAACTCCTACCGGCAGAACGTGACGCCGTTCGAGCTCAAGCGCTACCTGCCCGGCCTCTGAGCCCCCGAGGGGCGGCGGGCGCGCCCCGCCGGGGCCCGGGCGGCGCGCGGGTGTGCGAGGCTCCGCCCGGCCCGGAGGCATCGGGAGGTCGGGTGACCGACGACGGCAGCACGCCGCGCCGCGCGTGGCGGCCGGACGCCATGCTGCTGTGCGGCGTGCTGCTCGTCCTGCTGCAGACGGGCGTCCGCGCCGCGGTCGTGCTCCCGTCGTACTACTGGCAGGACGACTTCATCCACATGGAGGCGGCCGGCCGCCTCGGGCTGACCCGCGAGTTCGTCGTCCGGGACCACAACGGCCACCTCGAGATGGGGACCAACCTCGTCTACTGGCTGCTCGGGCGCGACGCCGGGCCGTCCTTCCTCCCCGCGGCGCTGCTCCTGCTGGCGATGCAGGTCGTCGCCTCCTGCCTCCTGCTGTCGGTCCTGCGGCAGCTGTTCGGCCGGTCGCCGTGGCTGCTGGTCCCGTTCGCCGGCTACCTCCTCACCCCGCTGGGCCTGCCCGCGGCCACCTGGTGGGCGGCGGGCATGCAGGCCCTGCCGCTGCAGATCGCGATGCTCACCGCCGTCGGGGCGCTGGTCCGGGCGGTGCGCACCCGGTCGTGGCGGTGGACCGCGGTCTCCGTCGCCGGCACCGCGACGGGCCTGTTCTTCTGGCAGAAGGCGGTCCTCGTCCTGCCGGTCCTGCTGGGCGTGCTGCTGCTGGTCGAGTGGGCCGGCGAGCCGCCGGGCCGCCGGCTGCAGCTGCTGGCCGCCTCGTGGCCGCGGCTCCTGCCGCACGTCCTGGTCGTGGCCGCCTACCTCCCCCTCTACGTCGCGGTGAGCTCCCCGGCGCAGGTGGTGGACCCCGACGCCGGCCGGGTGCTGTCGGGGACCGGCGACACCGTCCTGCGGATGCTGCTGCCCGGGCTGCTGGGCGGGCCCTGGACCGGGCGGGGCGCCGAGAACACCCTGTTCCCGGACGTCGGGGACGGCGTAGCCGCCCTCGCCGCGGCGCTCACCCTGGCCATCGTGGCCGGCAGCGTGTGGCTGCGCGGGGCGCGGGCGCTGCAGGGCTGGCTCCTCGTCGCCGGCTACGTCGCCGTCGACGTGGCGCTGCTCCAGCTGGGCCGCGCCGACTTCCTCGACATCACCGCCCGCGACCCGCGCTACATCACCGACGCGCTGCCCGTGGTCGCCATCGGGGTGTGCGCGGCGTTCAGCGGCCCCCGGCGCGAGCGGCGGGCGCCCGCGCGGATCCCCCGGACCCTGCCCGCGGGGGCCGCCGCGCTGGCGGTCGGCGTCCTCGCCGCGGGCTGCCTGCTGTCCACCTCGTTCGTCGCCGGCGAGCTGCAGCACCGGCAGTCGCGGGCGTACGTGGACGCCGTGGTGCGGGCGATGGACGAGCACCCCGACGTGTCGGTCGTCAGCACCGCCCTCCCGGGCCAGGTCGTCATGGCGCGGTACCCCGACGTGGCGGGGCTGCTGCGCGCCGTGGGGGAGGACCGGCCGTTCGACCGGCCGGGCACCGACCTGCGGGTGTTCGACGAGCGCGGGGAGCTGCGGCCGGTCGTGCTGCTGGAGCCGGCGCTCGAGCGGTCCGGGCCGGTCGCCGGCTGCGGGTGGCCGCTGGCGGGGACCTGGCAGCCGGTGGGCGAGCTCGCCGTCGACAGTCCCCACCCCCAGGTGCTGCGGCTGCGGTACGCGACCGCGCAGGCGGCCACCCTGCACGTGTCGGTCGGCGGGCGGGACCAGGAGCTGCGGCTGCCCGCCGGGGCCGGGCAGGCCGGGTTCGTCGTCACCGGCGAGCGGGGGCCGGTCGAGCTGCGGGCGACGGGCGCCCCGCCCGGCTCGGTGTGCGCGGACGGCGTCGTCGTGGGGGTGCCGTGGCCGGAGGGCGTCTCCTGACCCGACGGCGCGCCCGTTACGGCCGGCCGCGGCCGCACTAACCTCGACGGCGTGCCCGACCGCGCCGCCCGCCTGCTCGTCGTCGTCCCCAGCCCGACCGACCCGCCGGCGCGGCTGGGGGAGTGGCTGACCGAGGCGGGGCTGGAGCTCGACGTCCGGTCGGTGCGCGAGGGCGACGAGCTGCCCGCCGACCTCACCGGCTGCGACGGGCTGCTGGTCATGGGCGGCCCCCAGTCGTCCCTGGACGACGCCGCGACCTCCCCGGAGCTGGTCGGTGTGCGGCACCTGCTCGCCCAGGCGCTGGCCGCCGACACCCCCGTGCTCGGCATCTGCCTGGGCGCCCAGATGCTGGCCATCGCCGGCGGCGGCCGGGTCCGGGTCGGCGTCGAGGGGCCCGAGGTGGGCGCCACGCTCGTCGCCAAGCGGGACGCCGCCGACGCCGACCCGCTGTTCCGCCCGCTGCCGCTGTCGCCGGACGTCGTCCAGTGGCACCACGACGAGATCGCCGAGCTGCCGGCCGGGGCCACCCTGCTGGCCAGCAGCCCGCTGTACCCCCACCAGGCCTACCGGGTCGGCCGGCACGGCTACGGCCTGCAGTTCCACGTCGAGACGACGCCGGCGATGGTGCGCGCCTGGGCCGACAGCGACCCGGTGGGGGTGGCCGCCTCCCCGTTCGACCCGGCGGAGCACGAGGCCCGCGCCGCCGCGGCCGCCGACGACCTCGCCGCCGTGTGGGCGCCGTTCGCCGCGCGCTTCGCCGACCTGGTTCGGTCCCGGGCCGGGGCCCACGCGTGACCACCGCCCGGGAGATCCCGCGCCGGGCCGTCGTCCGGCTGGTCCGGTTCGGGTTCACCGACGGCGAGAAGGCCGCCGAGCTGCTCTCCGACCCCGCGCTCGGGCTCTGGGACCTCGACCGCAACGAGCCCGCCGACCCCGAGGCCGGCCCGGTCGTCTCCGCGCTCGCCCGCGCCGGCGACCCCGACCTCGCCCTGTTCTCGCTGCGCCGGCTGGTCGAGTCCCTGGACCGGGACGACGCCTCCGGCGGCTCCGCGGCCACCCTGCTGGCCCGACTGCGCGGCTCGGCGCAGCTGCGCGGCCGCCTGCTCGCCGTGCTGGGCGCCAGCTCCGGGCTGGCCGACCACCTGGCCACCCACCCCGCCGACTGGACGGTGCTCGACGACGAGGGCAGCGGCGCCACCCGCCCGACCCAGCAGGGGCTGCAGCGGCAGATGCTCGCGGCGGTCGGCGCCGACCCCGACGACCCGCCGTGGGGCGTGCGGCTGGGCCGGGCCGCGCCGGACGCCGACCCGCAGCGCGTGGCCGACCTCCGGCTGGCCTACCGCCGGGCCGTCCTCTCCCTGGCCGGGCGCGACCTCGGCGACGGGCTGGGCGCCGAGGAGGTCGCCGCCGAGCTGGCCGACGTCGCCGGCGCCGTGCTCACCGCCGGGCTGGCCCTCGCCGTCGCCGAGCAGCCGGCCTCGGCCGCCCCGTGCCGGCTGGCCGTCATCGCGCTGGGCAAGACCGGCGGCCGCGAGCTCAACTACGTCAGCGACGTGGACGTCGTGTTCGTGGCCGAGCCGGTCGACCCGAGCGACCCGGAGGCGCCGGCGGTCAGCAGCGCCACCCGGGTCGCCGCCGCGCTCATGCGGATCTGCCGGGAGGCGGCCTGGGAGGTCGACGCCGCGCTGCGCCCCGAGGGCAAGGCCGGGGCGCTGGTGCGCACCCTCAACGGGCACGCGAGCTACTACCGGCAGTGGGCGCACACCTGGGAGTTCCAGGCGCTGCTCAAGATGCGGCCGGTGGCCGGCGACCCGGACCTCGGCCGGGCCTACGTCGAGGAGCTGTGGCCGCGGGTCTGGGAGGCCGGCGACCGGCCGGGCTTCGTCGCCGAGGTGCAGGCGATGCGCCGGCGGGTGGAGGCGAACATCCCGGCCGGGCACGCCGACCGGGAGCTCAAGCTCGGCCGCGGCGGGCTGCGGGACGTCGAGTTCGCCGTGCAGCTGCTGCAGCTGGTGCACGGCCGGGTCGACGCGGGCCTGCGCGTGGGCGGCACGCTGCCGGCGCTGCGGGCGCTGTCGGCCGGCGGCTACGTCGGCCGCGACGACGCCGCCACGCTGATCGCCTCCTACCGGTTCCTGCGCACCGTCGAGCACCGGCTGCAGCTGCTCCGGCTGCGCCGCACCCACCTGCTGCCCACCGACGAGCAGCAGCTGCGCTGGCTGGCCCGCTCGATGGGCTACAAGCCCGACCAGCGCGGCGACGCCGTCGCCGTCCTCCAGGCGGAGCTGGCGCTGCACACCCGCGAGGTGCGGCGGCTGCACGAGAAGCTCTTCTACCGCCCCCTGCTGTCGGCCGTGGCCAAGGTGCCCGCGGAGGCCGCCCAGCTGGGGTCGACGGCCGCCCGCGACTGGCTGCGCGCGCTGGGCTTCGCCGACCCCGACGGCGCCCTGCGGCACATGGGGGCGCTCACCGGCGGGGTCTCCCGCTCGGCGTCCATGCAGAAGTACCTGCTCCCGGTGGTGCTGCAGACGCTGGCCGACTGCCCCGACCCCGACGCGGGGCTGCTGGCCTACCGGCAGGTCAGCGAGGCCCTCGGCGGCAACCAGTGGTTCCTGCGGCTGCTGCGCGACGAGGGCCAGGTCGTGGAGCGGCTGGCGCTGCTGCTGGGCTCCAGCCAGTACGTGGCCCAGCTGCTCACCCGGGCGCCGGAGGCGCTGCGGCTGCTGGCCGACGACGACGAGCTCGAGCCCCGCTCCGCCGCGGCGCTCACCTCCGCGTGGGGGCAGGCGGCGGCCCGGGCACCGGACCCGGAGGCCGGCGTGCGGGTGCTGCGCGGGCTGCGCCGGCACGAGCTGCTGCGGGTGTCCTCCGCCGACCTGCTGGGCCGGCTCGACGTCGTCCGGGTGGGCCGGGCGCTGACCGACATCGCCGTCGCCACGCTGCGGGTCGGCCTGGACGTCGCCGTCCGCGCGCACGCCGCGCAGGCCGGCATCGCCGTCGAGGAGGTGCCGATGGACCTCGCCGTCATCGGCATGGGCCGGCTCGGCGGCGGGGAGATGGGCTACGGCTCGGACGCCGACGTCCTGTTCGTGCACCGGGCCCGCCCCGGCGCCGACGAGTCGAGGGCCACCGCCGCCGCCAACGCCGTCGCGCACACGCTGCGCCGGCTGCTCGGCGAGCCCGCGCCGGACCCGGCCTTCGAGGTCGACGCCGACCTGCGGCCGGAGGGCCGCCAGGGCGCGCTGGTCCGCAGCCTCGACGCCTTCGGCGAGTACTACGCGCGGTGGGTCTCGGTCTGGGAGGTGCAGGCGCTGCTGCGTGCGGTGCCGGTGGCGGGGGACGAGGCGCTGGGCGCCGCCTTCGTCGAGCTGGTGCAGCCGCTGCGCTACCCGGCGGACGGGCTCACCCCTGAGCAGGTCGCCGAGATCCGCCGGATCAAGGCACGGGTGGAGCGTGAGCGGCTGCCGCGCGGCGCGGACCCGGCGACGCACACCAAGCTCGGCCGCGGCGGGCTCGCCGACGTGGAGTGGACCGTCCAGCTGCTGCAGCTGCAGCACGCCGCCGGGGACCCGCGCCTGCAGGTGACCTCGACCGTCGACGCGCTGGACGCGCTCGTCGACGCCGGCCACCTGGACGCCGAGCAGGGCGAGGCCCTGCGCTCGGCCTGGCGGCTGGCCACGGCCGCCCGCAACGCGGTGTTCCTGGTCCGCGGCCGGCCCAGCGACCAGCTGCCCCGGCCCGGGGTGGAGCTCGCCGGTGTCGCGCGGGCCGGTGGCGCGAGCCCCGACGTCGACCCGGGCCAGTTCCTCGACGACTACCGGCGCACCACCCGGCACGCCCGCAGCGTCGTGGAGCAGGTCTTCTACGGCCAGGCGCCGGGCGGCTGACCCCGCGCGGGTCTGGCGTGTCGCGGCGGTCCGCGACAGTCTGGCCCGACGGGGCTCCCGGCCGCCCGGTCGGGGGACAGGCTGGACCGCACCGGAGGTGCGCCGTGCCCCCCACGTACGTCCGCTCGCTGGCCGCCGAGTTCCTCGGCACCGCCCTGCTGGTGTTCCTGGCCGTCGGCTCGGCCGTGGCGGGCATCGAGTCGCTGGGCCCGGTCGGCGTGGCCTTCGCCTTCGGCTTCGTGCTGCTCGCCCTCGCCTACGCCATCGGCCCGGTCTCCGGCTGCCACATCAACCCGGCCGTGACCCTCGGCGTGCTGCTGTCGGGCGGGATGGCCGCCCGGGAGGCCGTCGGCTACTGGATCGCCCAGTTCGCCGGCGGGATCGCCGGCGCGGCGCTGCTGGAGCTGATGACGAGCGGGTTCGGCGACGTCACCGACCAGACCGGCACCCTGGGCAGCAACGACTGGGGCGCGAACATCAGCATGGGCGGCGCGTTCGTCCTCGAGGTCGTGCTGACCTTCGTGCTCGTCTTCGTGATCCTGCTGGTCACGGGCAAGGCGGCCACCCCCGGCTTCGCCGGCCTGGCGATCGGCCTGACGCTGACCGCCGTCCACCTGATCGGCATCCCGCTCGACGGCACGTCGGTGAACCCGGCGCGCTCGCTGGGCCCGGCGCTGTTCGCCGGCGGCGAGTCGCTCGAGCACGTCTGGCTGTTCATCGTGGCCCCGCTCGTCGGCGGCGCCGTGGCGGTGGGCGTGGCCCGGCTGCTGGAGACCGCCCCGTTCGACGAGGAGCCGGCCGGAGTGGCCGGCGGGCCGGGAGACCGCACCGGCGCCGCGGTGCCGGCCGAGCTGGTCGACCGCACCGGCGTCGACGTGCCGCGCGAGCCGGCCGACCGCACCGGGGCCGCCCTGCCCCCGGAGCCGCGGAGCGCCCCGCCGCTGCCCACCGACCGGTCCGGCGCGGCGGGGGAGGCCCAGCCGTAGACACCAGCCGCGTCCCCGCTGCGGGGGACGCCACGTGTGCCGGTGCCGCCGCCGGGGCACGCTGGACCCCGTGACCAGCGCGCAGCCCGAGGACGACGCCCTGCCCGGCCGGGAGCGGGGGGCGACGATCACGCCCTACCGCGACGGCCCGCTGATCGTGCGCGGCGACTTCCGGCTCGTCGACGCCGACGGCGAGGAGATCGACCCCGGCCGGGAGACCGTCGCGCTGTGCCGCTGCGGCAAGTCCGGCATCAAGCCGTTCTGCGACGGCACGCACAAGCGGGCCGGGTTCTCCGCGCCCAGCGGGCCGAGCCGGCCCCGGCCGGCCGCCGTGCTGCGCGCGGCGGGGGAGGAGCCGGGCCCGGCCTGAGGCTCAGCCGCGGTTCTCGAACGCCCGCGCCATCCGGACCTGCTGCTCGAGCACCTCGCCCATGCGGTTCTGCACGGCGTCGAGCTGGCGGATGACCTCGCTGGTCGCGTGGATCCCGGCCGACACCTGCTCGCTGCTGGCCTGGATGCCGGCGATCTGCTCGGACACCTTCTTGGTGGCCGCGGCGGTCTCCCGCGCCAGGTCCTTGACCTCGCTGGCGACGACGGCGAAGCCCCGGCCCAGCTCGCCGGCGCGCGCCGCCTCGATCGTCGCGTTGAGGGCCAGCAGGTTCGTCTGGTCGGCGATGCCGGAGATGATCTGGATGACGTCGCCGACGGCGGCCGAGGCCGAGCCGAGCGCCTCCACCTCCGCCGTCATCGCCGTGGCCTGCCCGACGGCGCCCTCGGCGACCCGCCCGGCCTCGTCGGCGGCCTCCCGCAGCAGGGAGACCGTCTCCAGCAGCGCCCGGGAGTTGGCGGCGTCGGCCTCGGCCCGGCGCAGGATGTCCAGCCGCTGGGAGACCAGCTGCTGCACGTTGCGCAGCGCCGACGCCCGCGACTCGGAGAGCTCGATGGTCTCGGTGACGAAGAAGTCCATGGTCCCGACGACGCGGCCGTCGGAGACGATCGGGAAGCACACCCCCGACTTGACGCCGGCGCGCTGGGCGGCCGGGCGGCGCACGCAGTCGGTGACCTCGGCCAGGTCGCGGACGAAGACCAGGTCCCGCCTGCGCCAGGCGCGGCCGGACAGGCCCACGCCCTCGGCGAAGCTGGCGGCGAGCGTGACCTGGCGGAACTCCTCACCGGCCGAGCCGGACTCCACGCTGAACCGCAGGACGCCGGCCTCCTCGTCCAGCGCCCAGTAGGAGCCGTAGGCCCAGCCGAACGCCGTCCGCACCGTCTCCAGCGCGGTGCGCAGGGCCGACTGCTCGTCGGTGGCCTCGCCGACGCGGCTGA
Organism: Blastococcus sp. SYSU D00868; assembly: GCF_054050575.1. Taxonomy (NCBI): domain Bacteria; kingdom Bacillati; phylum Actinomycetota; class Actinomycetes; order Geodermatophilales; family Geodermatophilaceae; genus Blastococcus; species Blastococcus sp. SYSU D00868. The sequence goes on along the minus strand of NZ_JBJGZO010000019.1, from coordinate 38,806 downwards.
CGACCGTGGTGACCGCCTCCCGGTCGTGCAGCGTCTCCTGCAGCTGGGCGGCGGTCAGGGCCGACCGGCGCGCGTGCGCGGCGACCCGGCCGATGGCCTGCCACTTCTCCGTCCGCCCGCCGAAGAAGGGCAGCTCGCTGCGGGAGTAGTACTCCTGCAGGGCCACGACCCGGCCGTCCTCCACGATGGGCAGCACGCAGCCGTGCCGGGCGCCGCCGGAGACGGCGGTGGCCCAGCGCAGGCAGGTGCTGGTGTCGGTCGACGAGTCCATGAGCACCGGACGCCGCTCGCGCATGGCCCGGCCGCCGAGGCCGTCCTGCGGGGTCATCACGGTGCGGGTGTCCCAGTGGGCCGACATGGCCGGCGTCAGCTCACCCTGCTCGCCGACCAGCCGGAAGCCGCCGTCGGCGGGCATCCAGATGCCGCCGTAGTCCAGCCCGAGGGCGCCGACCATGGTGGTGGTGACCCGCGAGTGCGCGTCGGCCTCGCCGCTCACGCCCTCGTCCAGCGCCGCGAGCACCTGCTCGAGCGCCTCGACGTCCCGGGGCATCGGGGCCGACCCGGTGGCGGGCGGTGCGGGGTCCGTGCGTCGCCACATGGGGAGGTCCTCCGGGGGTCGTGGAGCGGCGTCTGTCCTTTCGGCAGCGCACCACCGATCTCCACTCGGCACGACCCGTTCCGGTATGGCGTCGGCCTCGTCAGGCGGCCAGCGGGCGCTCCCCGCGCAGGCCCGAGCGGCCGGCCTCCCACGCGCCGAGGAGGTGGCGCGCGGTCAGGCCGTCCAGCGCCAGCGAGGACGCCGCCCCGAACAGGACGTCGGCGGCGAGCCCGGGCTCGGCGGCGACCAGCGAGCCGCACATGTCCACGGCCGCGATCTGCTCGTGGACGGCGTCGGCCTCGACGTGCTCGTCGTAGAAGACGGTGGTGGCCGGGCCGTACCCGAGGCGGCGCAGCCCCGCGGAGTAGCGGCGGCTGGGCTCCGACGAGGTCATCTCCACCGCGGTGAGGTGCCCGAGCGCGGCCGCCCGCCAGCGCCGGTGCAGCCCGAACAGCGACATCGTGTTCACCGACGTGAACGCCACGGCCGGGGCGTCGTCCCACAGGGCGCCGTACGCGTCGTCGAGGCCGAGGTCGCGCAGCAGCCCGGCGAACAGCTCGCTGTGCATCCGGGCCGGGGTGCCGCCGCCGTACTCGTCGGCCTGGATCTCCACCATCGCGGACTTCGTCCGCCCGCCCAGCCGCGGGACGGCGAAGGTGTGCGGGTCGCCCTCCTTGAGGTGGTACACCGAGCGCAGCGTCAGGTACTCCTGCCACTGGGCGAGCGACCCGGACCGCGCCAGGTACCGGGACAGCGACGGGCCGTCGTCGGCGGCGATCAGGGCGGTGAGCTGCCGGTCGACGGTCTCGTCGGTGACCGGCACCGGGCCGACCAGCGCGCGCAGGGCCGCGGTGTGCGCCCGCTCCAGGTGCGCCCGCAGGGTCAGCAGCGCCGGGTCCCACTCCCACGCGTCCTCGACGCCGTCGAACCCGCGGTAGTGCAGCTCGTAGCAGGCGGCGAGGGCGATCTGCAGGTCCTCGTCGAGCAGCGGGTCGGCCGCGGTGGCCGCCGCCTCGACCGCCAGCCCGGTCGTCGACCCCGACAGGGAGCCGGTCGGCAGGTCGGCGAAGAGGGCGGCGCTGAGGGGACCCCGTGGCTCGGGAAGCTGCATGAGTTCGGCCATGCCCATTCCTGTCGTGCTCGATGCACTGTCGTGAGGGAGATCGCCCGAGGGTAGGACCCGGGACATGTGTGCAGCTCCCGGGCCCGGGGCCCGCGTCGTCCTGGTGACCGGCGGCAGCGCGGGCATCGGCCGCGCCACCGTGGCGCGGCTGGCCGCCGGCGGCGCGCTGGTGGTGACCTGCGCCCGGCACGGCGACCGGCTGGCCGAGGCGGTCGGCGGGCTGCGCGGGGTGACCGCGGTGCCCGCCGACGTCGCCGACGCCGCCGACCGCGCGCGCCTGGTCGAGGCCGTGCTGGAGCGCCACGGCCGGCTGGACGCCGTCGTCCTCAACGCCGGGCTGGGCTGGGCCGGGCTGGTCGAGGACATGCCGGGCGAGGCGGTCGAGGCGGTGGTCGGGCTCAACCTGACCGGCGTCGTCGACCTCACCCGGCGGGCGCTGCCCCACCTGCTGGCGGCCGCGGCCGGGCGCGGGCGGGCCGACGTCGTCGCCGTCTCCTCCGTCGCGGCCTGGTCGCAGGTGCCGCCGCTGACCGTCTACTCGGCCACGAAGGCCGGCGTCCTGGGCTTCGTGCGCGGGCTGCGCCGGGAGGTGACCTCGCGCGGGGTGCGGGTGCACTCGGTGCACCCCGGGCCGGTCGCCACGGAGTGGCTGGCCCGGGGGCACGGCGCCCCGCCGCGCTCGGACGCCGAGGCCCGGGGCCGGCTCTCGCGGGGCGTGCGCACCGAGCGGGTGGCCGCGGCGATCACCGGCCTGCTGGACGCGCCGCGGGCCCGGACGGTGTCGGTGCCGCGGTGGACCGGGCTGGCCCGCCTCGGCGAGGTGCCGCCGGTGGACCGGGCCCTGGACGTCGTGCTCTCCCGGCAGCACGACCGGATCCGCCGGGTCGCCGCGCGCGCCGTCGAGCGCCGCACCCGCTGACGGCCGGCCCCACCCGTCCCGAGTGGTGGGCCCGGCCCGGGGCTCGCATGCTGGCCGTGCACGCGGCAGCGGCGCCGGTGGTGCGGCGCCTGGTGGGCAGGAGGCGCGATGTCGACCACGGCAACAGCGGAGACCCGGACGGGGGGGGGGGGGGGGGGGGGGGGGGGGGGGGGGGGGGGGGGGGGGGGGGGGGGGGGGGGCGGCGGCGCGCACACCCCCACCCCACCCCCCCCCCCCCCGGCCGCCCCCCCCCCCCCCCCCCCGCTGCGCTCGGTGCTCGTGTGGACGGCGGTCGCCGCCGTCGGCGCGGTCTGCTGGACCGTGCTGGCCCTGGCCCGCGGGGAGACCGTCTCGGCGCTGTGGATCCTGTTCGCCGCGCTGTGCTCCTACGCGATCGCCTACCGCTTCTACTCGCGGTTCATCGCCCGCCGGGTGCTGCGGGTCGACGACTCGCGGGCCACCCCCGCGGAGCGGCACGGCGACGGCGTCGACTACGACGTCACCGACCGGCGGGTGCTCTTCGGCCACCACTTCGCCGCCATCGCCGGCGCCGGCCCGCTGGTCGGCCCGGTCCTGGCCGCGCAGATGGGCTACCTGCCCGGCACCATCTGGATCATCGTCGGCGTCATCTTCGCCGGCGCGGTGCAGGACATGACGGTCCTGTTCTTCTCCATGCGCCGCAACGGCCGGAGCCTGGGCCAGATGGTCCGCGAGGAGATCGGCCTCGTCGGCGGGATCGCCGCGCTCATCGCCGTGTTCGCCATCATGATCATCATCCTGGCGGTGCTGGCGCTGATCGTGGTGAACGCGCTGGCCGAGTCGCCGTGGGGCGTCTTCTCGATCGCGCTCACGATCCCGATCGCGCTGTTCATGGGGATCTACCTGCGGGTGCTGCGGCCCGGCCGGGTCCTGGAGGCCACCGGCATCGGCGTCGCCCTGCTGCTGGCGGCCGTCATCGGCGGCGGCTACGTCGAGGACACCGGCCTCGGCGACGCGCTGACGCTGTCCAAGGAGTGGCTGGTCGTCGCGCTCGTCGTCTACGGCTTCGTCGCCTCGGTGCTGCCGGTGTGGCTGCTGCTCACCCCGCGCGACTACCTGTCGACGTTCATGAAGGTCGGCGTCATCGTGCTGCTCGCCGTCGGCCTGCTGCTGGCCCGCCCGGTGCTGCAGGCCGACGCGGTCACCGACTTCGCCAAGGAGGGCACCGGCCCGGTCTTCGCCGGCTCGCTGTTCCCGTTCGTCTTCATCACCATCGCCTGCGGCGCGCTGTCGGGCTTCCACGCGCTGATCTCGTCGGGGACGACGCCGAAGATGGTCTCCAAGGAGAGCCACGTCCGGCTGATCGGCTACGGCGGCATGCTCATGGAGAGCTTCGTGGCGATCAGCGCGCTCATCGCCGCCGTCGTCATCGACCAGGGCCTCTACTACGCGATGAACGCCCCGGCCGGGGCCACCGGCGGGGCCGCGGACTCCGCCGCCGCGTTCGTGCAGGGGCTGGGCTTCGACACCTCCTCCGGGGACTTGGCCGCCGCGGCCGCGGCGGTGCAGGAACCGACGCTGATCAGCCGCACCGGCGGCGCCCCGACCCTCGCGGTCGGCATCTCGAACATCCTCAGCGACGCCTTCGGCGGCTCGCTGGCGGCGTTCTGGTACCACTTCGCGATCATGTTCGAGGCGCTGTTCATCCTGACGGCGGTCGACGCCGGCACCCGGGTGGGCCGCTTCATGCTGCAGGACACCGTCGGCAACGTGTGGAAGCGCTTCGGCGACCTCACCTGGCGGCCGGGCAACGTCATCGCCAGCGCGGTGGTCGTGGCGCTGTGGGGCTCGATCCTCTACATCGGCGTCACCGACCCGCTCGGCGGGGTGAACCAGCTCTTCCCGCTGTTCGGCATCGCCAACCAGCTGCTCGCCGCCATCGCGCTGCTGCTGGTCACCGTGCTGCTGATCAAGCACGGGCGCGCGAAGTACGCCTGGGTGTCCGGCGTCCCGCTGGTGTGGGATCTCGTGGTCACCATGACCGCGAGCTGGCAGAAGGTCTTCTCCAGCGACCCGGCGGTCGGCTACTTCGCCCAGCGGGACCGGTACGCCGACGCCCGCGACGCCGGCGAGGTCCTCGCGCCGGCGCAGGACCCCGGGCAGATGGACCAGATCGTCTTCAACTCCACCCTCAACGGCGTCCTGCAGGCGACCTTCGCGCTGCTCGTGGTGGTGGTCGCGGTGCACGCCGCCGTCGTGATCGTCCGGGCGCTGCGCTCGCGCGGGCCGGTGCAGACGACCGAGGAGCCGGCGGTGCCCTCGCGGATCGTCGAGCCCTCGGGGCTGTTCGCCACCGCCGAGGAGAGACGGGCGATGACCGAGCAGCGCGAGCTCGCCGGGGCCGGCCGGTGACCGGGGCGCTGGGCGCGGCCTGGCGCGGGGTGCGCTGGTACCTGCGGGAGTGGAGCGGGGAGGCCCGGTGGGACGACTACCTGGCCGCCTGCGCCGAGCACGGGCACCCGCCGATGACCCGGCGGGAGTTCGAGCGCCGGCGGGACGACGCCCGGGAGCGGGCCAGCGTGGCCCGCTGCTGCTGACCCCGCTCAGGCGCGCCGGTCATCGGTGCCGCCCGGCGGCGGGCCGGGGTCGCGACATCGTGCCACGCGCGTCCCGCCGGCCCCAGGCGCCCCGTGCGGTGCGCCGCGCGGTTCTGCCGGCGGCCGCGGCCGCCGACTACCAGGACGACGCCCCGCCCCGGGGCGACCGTCGAGGAGACCGCCATGTCGCCGTCGCGTCCCCGTCCCCTGACCGCGCCCGGGTGCGCCCGGTGAGCCGCGACCGCCGGACCGAGCTGCGCGCCGGCGCCCAGCTCGTCGCGGCCGCCGGCGCCGAGCTGGGCTGCGGCGACGCCCCCGAGGTGCGGGTGCTGCCCGACGGCCGGGTGTGGCTGGCCGACGTCGGCGCCGCCGTCTCGGCGATCGAGCTCTACCGGGCCGCCCGCGGCGTGCTGGCCGCGCAGCTGGACGCGATGGCGCAGGTGACCGACCAGTCGGCCGAGGAGGTCACCTTCGGCTGGCTGGTCGGGCTGCAGATGGACGACGTCCTGGCCGCGCTGGAGGACGGGTCGCCCGAGGCCGACGCCGCCTGACCGTCATCCGCGGACCCGGACCGGCGAGGGCGCCTCGGCGGTCTCGTCGCCCGGCGGCACCTCCGGCTCGTCGTGCCGGTGCGCCAGCTTGCTCGGCCACCACATCCACCGGCCGACGTCCAGGTTCAGCGCCGTGACCAGCACCGACCGCACGATGATCGTGTCCAGCAGGACGCCGAGGGCGACCGCGATGCCCAGCTGGGTGAGGAACGTCAGCGGCAGCGTGCCGAGGACGGCGAACGTCGCGGCCAGCACCAGCCCGGCGGAGGTGATGACGCCGCCGGTCGCGGCCAGCGCGATGAGGGCCGCCCGCCGGGTGCCGTGGTCGAACGCCTCCTCCCGCACCCGGGTCATCAGGAAGATGTTGTAGTCGATCCCGAGGGCGACCAGGAACACGAAGACGAACAGCGGGAACGAGCTGTCGGTGTCGGTCACGCCGAGCACCCAGTCGAAGATCCACGCGCTGAGCCCCAGCGCCGCGCCGAAGGACAGCACGACCGTGGCGATGAGGATCAGCGGCGCCACGACCGCCCGCAGCAGCACGCCGAGGACCACCAGGACGACCAGCATGATCAGCGGGATGACCACCCGGTTGTCCCGCTGCGAGGCGTTCTGGACGTCGAGGTTGACCGCGGTGTTGCCGCCGACCAGCGCCTGGCCGTCGCCGACGTCGTCCAGCGAGCTGCGCAGGTCCTCGATGGTCGACGCGGCGGCCGGGCTGTCGAAGGGATCGGCCAGCGTCGCCTCGATGAGGGCGGCGTCGCCCTCGACCCGCGGGGGTGCCACCTCGGCGATGCCGTCGTCCTCGGCCACGGCGGCGGCGACGGCGTCCGCGTCGGCCGCGGTGGTGATCACGTACACGGGGTTGCCGGCGACGGCGGGGTAGTGCTCCGCGGCCACCTCGTCGCCCTGGATGGACTCGGGGGTGTCGCGGAAGCCCTCGGCCGCGGTGAGGCCGCTCGGGTCGAGCTTGAGGACGCCCAGGCACGCGGCGAGCAGCAGCACGCTGGTGACCAACCAGGTGGCCCGCGGGCGCGGCCGGATCCAGCCGCCGACCCGCGACCACAGCCCGGTGGCGGTGGGCTCGGCGCTGCCGAGGGTGGGCCGCACCGGCCAGAACACCCAGCGCCCGCAGATGACCAGCAGCGCCGGCAGCAGCGTCATGAGGACGGCGAGGGTCACCGCGACGCCGATGGCCGCGACCGGGCCCAGCCCGGCGGTGGAGTTCATCTCCGCGGCGACCAGGCAGAGCATCCCGAGCACGACCGTCCCGCCGCTGGCCAGCACCGCCGGGCCGGCCCGGTGCACGGCCTCGGTCATGGCCTCGTGCCGGTCGGCGTGCAGCCGCAGTTCCTCGCGGTACCGGGCGACCAGCAGCAGGGCGTAGTCGGTGCCCGCGCCCACCACCAGGACGGTGAGGATGCTCGCGCTCTGGGCGTTGACGGTGAGGTCGGCGTAGCGGGCGAGCAGGTAGATCAGCGCCTGCGAGCAGACCAGCGCGATCACGGCCGAGAAGATCGGCAGCACCCACAGCACCGGGCTGCGGTAGGTGAACAGCAGGATCACGATGACGACGCCGAGCGCGGCGAACAGCAGCGCCCCGTCGATGCCCTCGAACGCCTCGGAGGAGTCGGCGGCGTTGCCCGCCGGGCCGGTGACGTAGGCCTCGAGCCCGTCGGGGCCGTCCTGGGCCTCGGCGCGGATGTCGTCGACCAGCGGGGCGATCGCCTCCCAGCCGTCCGGCCCGACGTTGAGCGGCACGATGAGCTCGAGCGCCTCGCCGTCCGCGGACGGGATGGGCCCGGTCACCTCGCCGTCGAGCTCGTCGATCCGGCTGAAGGCCTGCGCGTCCTCGGTGACGGCCTGCTGGTCCTCGGCGGTCAGCCCGCCGGACCGCTCGTACACCACCACCGCGGGGAAGACGTCGGGGTCCTGCCCGAGCGCCGCCTGGGCCTCCAGGGCCTCCGTCGACTCGGCGCTGCCCGGCAGCCAGGCGGCGATGTCGTTCTCCTGCTCGTCGGTGAGCTTCCCGGCGAGCGGCCCCGACACGGCGGCCAGGACCAGCCAGAAGACCAGGATCACCCACTTGAGGCGGGGACTGCTGACGCGCGACGCGTACGACCTGCCCATGGGAGGCCCCTCCGACGGCGCCGGCGGGCGCCGGCGCGGGAACGGTGCGGCGAAGACGCTAGCGATCGCCGCGGGGCGCTGTCACCGCCTTTCGGGCCGCCCGCCGCGGCCGTTCCCGTTCCGGTCCCGGCGGGCCTCCCTCGACGCCGTCGACCGGGCGCTCAGCGCCGGGCGGAGCCCGGCGGCTCGGGGGACAGCGGCGGCAGCACCGGCGGGGCGGTGAGCTCCCGGTAGGCGTCGGTGTGCGCGCGCAGGGCGGTGACGGCGTCGGCGACGTCGGCGCCCAGCCGGCCGGCCGCCGGCTGAACCCGCTCGGCCTGCCGGACGGCGTCCGCGACGTCGGCGAGCATGTCCAGGTACCCGCGGGCCTCGGCCAGCAGGCCCGCCGGGCCGGGGGAGGCGGACAGCGCCTGCTGGCGCAGGCACTGCTCGAGGCGGGTGCCCTCGGCGTCCAGCGCCGGCAGCAGCGCGGGGATGTCGCCGAGGTGCGCGCCCGCAGCCGCGGCGGCGGTGACCCGGCGGCGCAGGTCGCCGCGGGCCCGGTTCAGCTGCCCCTGCAGCTCCGCGGCGGAGCGCCGCTCGCCCGGCGGCAGCCGGCGGGCCGCCACGGCGGCCGCCCCCTGGACGCCGAGCTCCCGGCCGCGGGCGCTGAGCTCCCGGCCACGGGCGACCAGCGGGCTGCGGCGGACCCGCCGCAGCACCAGCCAGCCGGCCAGGACGGCCAGCAGCAGGAGCACCACGCCGACGCCGCCGAGCACGGCGAGCACCGCGGGGTCGAGGTCCGTCAGCCAGGTCAGCTCGTCGTCGTCCACGGGGCTCCTCGTTCTGGGGCGGCGGGCCGGGACTGCCGATGCTAGGTCGGCTCCCTGGGAGCCGGGCGCGGTCGGCCGCGGCCCGGTCTCGTCCGCCGGGAGTGAGGCGGCCGGCCGCGGGATGCGGGAGGAAGGACGGCGCCGGAGGGAGGACCGATGACCGCTGCCGCCGGGTCGACCGCACCCGACCGCGCCGGCCGGGTGCTCACCGCGCTGGTCCTCGTGGCCGCGGTCGCCAACCTGCCCTTGGCGTCGGCGAACGTGGCGCTGCCCAGCATCGGGCTGCACTTCGACGCCTCCCAGACGGAGCTGAACCTGGTCGCCGTCGCCTACTCCCTCGGCCTGGCGTGCTCGGTGCTGTGGCTGGGCGCGCTGGGCGACCGGTACGGGCGCAAGCAGATGCTGCTGCTCGGCGTGCTGCTGTCCCTGCCGGCGTGCCTGGTCATGGCGTGGGCGCCGTCGATCTGGGTGCTCGTCGCCGCCCGGTTCGTCGGGGGCGTCGCGGCCGGCATGGCCTATCCCACGACGCTGTCGCTGATCACGGCGCTGTGGTCGGGGCCGGCGCGGACCCGGTCGATCGCCCTCTGGTCGGCCACGGGCGGGGCCATCGCGGCGCTCGGGCCGCTGTTCGCCGGGCTGCTGCTGTCGTGGTGGTGGTGGGGCTCGGTGTTCCTGCTGACGCTGCCGCTCATCGTCGTCGCCCTGGTCATGGCCGCCCGGCTGGTCCCGAGCCACGTCGACGAGAGCTCCGACCCCGTGGACAACCTGGGCGGCATCCTCTCGGCGGTGCTCGTCGGCGCCGTCATCCTGGGCATCAACTTCGCCGTCGTCCCGGACTCCGGCACCCTGCTCCTGGGGCTCGGCGCGGTGGCCCTGGCCGCGCTGGCCGGGTTCGTGCTGCGCGAGCGGCGGGCCGGCAACCCCCTGTACGACCTGCACGTCGCCGGTCGGCGGATCTTCTGGGTCGCCGCGTGCGCCGGGATCATCGTGTTCGGCTCGCTGATGGGCGCGATGTTCATCGGCCAGCAGTTCCTGCAGAACGTGCTCGACTACAGCACCGTCGAGTCGGGCCTGGCGATCCTGCCGGCGCCGGTGGTCATGGTCGTGGCCGCCCCGGTCTCCGCGCGGCTGGTCGAGACGCGGGGCGCGCGGCTCACCCTGCTCATCGGCTACGCCTGCATCCTGGCCGGCTTCCTCGCCATGCTGCTGCTGTGGGACGAGGGCGCGTCCTACTGGCAGGTCGGGCTCGGGTACGCGCTCGTGGGTGCGGGGGTGGGCTTCGCGGGCACCCCGGCGTCGCACTCGCTGACCGGCTCGGTGCCCGTCGTCCGCGTCGGCATGGCCTCGGGGACCGCCGACCTGCAGCGCGACCTCGGCGGCGCGCTGCTGCAGTCGGTTCTCGGCGCGCTGCTCACCGCCGGCTACGCCTCCGCCGCGGCCGCGGCCGTCTCCGGGGCGCCGCCCGACGACGACGTGACGTCGGCGGTGCAGAGCCAGCTGACCAAGTCCTTCGACGGGGCCGAGGCGATCGCCGAGCAGTACCCGCAGTACGCCGACCAGATCGTCGCCGGCGCCCGGCAGTCGTTCGTCGACGGGCAGGACTGGGCCTACCTCGCGGCGATCGTCGCGGTGCTGCTCGGCGCCCTGCTCGTGGCGTTCCTCTTCCCGGGGGCGCAGCGCGAGCGGGAGCTGCTGCAGGAGTACCGGGACCGCGACGCCGCGGCGTCCCCGGCCGCGGCCGCCGTCCCGCCCGGCGCCGTGCCGCAGCCCCGGGCGCCGGCGGCCCCGGGCAGGGTCGGGCCGGCCGCGGCGCCGCCGGGCGACGGCTGAGCGCCGTGCTCTTCTTCGGGGTGAGCACCTGGGTGCTCGCGCTGCTGCTCGGCGGCCTCATGGCCGGCGCGACCGTCACCGGCCTGGTCGTCGGCCGGCGGCTGAGCCGGGGCGGGGCCAGCGTCCGTGAGCCGTTCAGCGTCCTGCAGGGCGTGCTCGTCGGGTTCATGGGCCTGGTGCTGGCGTTCGGGCTCAGCCTCGCGCTGGGCAGGTACGAGACCCGGCGGGCGGCCACGGTCGACGAGGCCAACGCCATCGGGACGGCCTACCTGCGCGCGCAGACGCTCGCCGAGCCGGTCCGGACCGAGAGCCTCGAGCTGCTGCGGGCCTACACGCGCACGAGCATCGCGATCGCCGACACCGTCCCGGGCAGCGACGCGCAGGCAAGGGCGCTGGCCGAGAGCGACACCCACCAGCGGGCGCTCTGGGCGCTGGCCGGGCAGGCGCTCGCGGACGCGCCCGTGGACAGCGCGCCGCGGCTGTACGTCGAGACCCTCAACGAGTCGTTCGACGCGCAGTCCGCCCGCGTCTACGCCCTGGGCAACCGGGTGCCCACGGCGGTGCTGGTCGTGGAGGTCGTCGGTGCCGCCGTGGCGCTCGGTGCGCTGGCCCTGCAGCTGGGCCTGCACCTAGAGACCCTCGGGCGGGGCCTGGCCGCGACGCTGGCGGCGGCCGGGCTCGTCACCGTCCTGCTGGTGGTCACCTTCGACCTGGACCGCCCGACCCGGGGCTCCATCCGCGTCCCGGACACCCCGCTGAGCGACGTCCTCGTCACCATCTCGGAGCCCCCGGCGGCCGCGGCCCCGGACTGACGCCGGTGCTCCGCGGGCGCGATCCCGGGCGTGGAGTCCCCGAGGTCAGGTCGCCTCCCTGTCGGTCGGGGGGTCCGCACGGTCCCGGAGCGGGACCCCGCGGGGGTCGGGGACTCCGGGCGGGGATCCGCCGTCGGCGCCCGTCGGCGGGGGAGCCGCAGGACCGGCGTCGACGAGGTCGCGCAGGAGCGTGTCGCGCGTGGCGGGATCGACGACCGCCTCGGCTGCGAAGGCCAGGGCTCCCAGAGCGGCGAGGAAGGCCGCGACCTGGATCAGACTGCGCGGCACGACGACCTCGGGACCACCGGCGCCGAGGGACGTCACGGCGGCGGCGGGGACGCCGGTCCACTCGCTCACCAGCTGGCGGTCCATGGTGGTGGCACCGAGGAGGACGAGCCCCACGCAGAGCGCCGCACCGAAGCCGATGGCCTCGGAGGACACCCGGGCGGTCGCCCGCCTCCTGAGCCGGCGATCGACCCAGCCGGGGAGGGCGCGGGGGAGCCCGATGGCCGCGACGAGCAGGGCGCCACCGACGGTGATGGTCAGGAGGACGACCAGCCGCCAGAGCGCCAGACGGCCGATGTACCGCCACGTCTCCGAGGTGACGAACAGCACGAGCAGCAGCCCCAGCAGGAGGCGCAACTCGCGGACGGTGACGAGGACGACGTCGGCGCCACGGGACCGCAGGCGCGACCGCGCCGGGCGACGCTCACCGATGGTCACGAGTGGTGTCCCGGCTCATGGCGACAGGGTGATGCCGCGCCGCGGACGTGTCACCCCGCCCCGACGGCGACGGGTCCGCACGGGCAGCCGTGGGCGTCGTGCCGGCTGCTCGTGCGGACCCGGTGGGACCGCCGCCGACCAGCGCTGGACGCGCGCTGGTCAGCGGCTCGTGGACTCAGATGTCGTAGTACATCGCGAACTCGTGCGGGTGCGGGCGGAGGCGGATCGGGTCGATCTCGTTCGCCCGCTTGTAGTCGATCCACGTCTCGATCAGGTCGGGGGTGAAGACACCGCCGTCGACGAGGTACTCGTGGTCGGTCTCGAGGTTGTCGAGGACGGCGTCCAGGCTGGCCGGCACCTTCTCGATGCCCAGGGCCTCCTCGGGCGGCAGCTCGTAGAGGTCCTTGTCGACCGGCGCCGGCGGCTCGATCTTGTTCTTGATGCCGTCGAGGCCGGCCATCAGCATCGCCGAGAAGGCGAGGTACGGGTTGGCCGACGGGTCGGGCACGCGGAACTCGATGCGCTTGGCCTTGGGGTTGTCGCCGGAGATCGGGATGCGGCAGCAGGCCGAGCGGTTGCGGGCCGAGTAGACGAGGTTGATCGGCGCCTCGTAGCCGGGCACCAGGCGGTGGTAGCTGTTCACCGTCGGGTTGGTGAAGGCCAGCAGCGACGGGGCGTGCGCGAGCAGGCCGCCGATGTAGTGGCGGGCGGTGTCGGACAGACCCGCGTAGCCGGTCTCGGCGTGGAAGAGCGGCTCGCCGTCCTTCCAGAGGCTCTGGTGGCAGTGCATGCCCGAGCCGTTGTCCCCGAACAGCGGCTTGGGCATGAACGTCGCCGTCTTGCCGTGCGCCCAGGCGGTGTTCTTGATGACGTACTTGAACAGCATCAGGCTGTCGGCCGACGCCAGCAGGGTGTCGAACTTGTAGTTGATCTCGGCCTGGCCGCCGGTGCCGACCTCGTGGTGGCCCCGCTCGAGCTCGAGCCCGACGCCGATGAGGTTCTTCATCATCTCGGCGCGCAGGTCGCTCTGCTGGTCGTAGGGCTCGACCGGGAAGTAGCCGCCCTTGGGCCGGGCCTTGTAGCCGCGGTTGGCGCCGACGCCGTTCTCGCCGGTCAGCGAGCCGGTGTTCCAGGAGCCCTCGACCGAGTCGATGTGGTAGTAGCCCTCGTTGATCCCGGTGTCGTAGCGGATCGAGTCGAAGACGTAGAACTCCGCCTCGGGGCCGAAGTAGGCGGTGTCGGCGATGCCGCTGCTGGCCAGGTAGGCCTCGGCCTTCTTCGCCACGTTCCGCGGGTCGCGGCTGTAGGCCTCGCGCGTGATCGGGTCGTGGATGAAGAAGTTGACGTTCAGCGTCTTGTGCCGGCGGAACGGGTCCACGTACGCGCTGTTGGCGTCGGGCAGCAGCAGCATGTCGGACTCGTTGATGGCCTGGAAGCCACGGATCGAGGAGCCGTCGAAGCCCAGACCCTCGGTGAACGTGTCCTCGCCGAACGTCGACGCCGGGATGGTGAAGTGCTGCATGACGCCGGGCAGGTCGCAGAAGCGCACGTCGACGAACTCGACGTCGTTGTCGCGGATGTAGGCGGCGACCTCGTCGGGACTGGTGAACATCGATCCTCCGGGAGTGGGCGAACAGCCGGGAACGAACCTACGAGCGAGGAGTTGCCCCGGGGTGTCTCCGGTGTTTCGGACCGGTAACAGCGGCCCCGGCGTGTCGCGCTGGGTCCGTCCTCCTCGCCCGGACCGGTCCGCGCCGTAGGGGTCCTACGCTGGCGGCATGGTCAGGGATGCCCAGCCACCCTCTCAGGAACGCCGGCGCGGCGCGTCCCTGGGGTTGCCCGCCGACGGTCCGGGCTCCCTGGCGCCCTTCGGCACCCGCATCGGCGCCTTCTTCGTCGACGCGATCGCCTCGGCGCTGGTCGCCGCGCTCTTCGTCGGGGGGATGCCCGGCAACTGGAGCCTGCTGGCGTTCGCCGTGATCACCGTGGTCACGCTCGTCGCCTTCGGCCAGACGCCGGGGATGCGGCTGTACTCGCTGCGCCTGGCCCACCCGCGGCAGGGCCAGCGGCTGGCGCTGTGGCGGGCGGTGGCCCGGACGGCGCTGCTGTGCCTGCTGCTGCCGGCGCTCGTCGTGGACGCCGACGGCCGCGGCCTGCACGACCGGCTCACCGACACCGCCGTCGTCCGCGAGTCCTGACCCCCCGGCCGGGATCAGGTCACCTGATCCCGGAGCGTCCTCCCTCGGCTCCCACGGTGAGGGAGGACGCGTCCCGGTGAGGGAGGACGCGTCCGGGTGGGGGAGGAGGACGGCCCCGCACCGGCCCCGGGACGACGAGAGCCCCGCACCACCACGGGTGCGGGGCTCTCGTCGTCCCGTGTCAGCGGCGGCGGATCTGCCGCTGGCTCACCGACATCTGCCGGCCGCCGGGCAGCGGGCCGCCGGGCACCGGCATCTTCGGGCCGCCCAGGGCGCTCATCCGGCGGGCCAGCGCGTTGACCTCGCCGGCGCTGAGGTTGCGCGGCAGCTTCATCACGTGGTTGCTCAGCTTCTTGAGCGGGACCTGGCCCTCGTCGTCCCCGACCGTGATGTCGTAGATCGGGGTGTCGCCGACGACGCGCGCGAGCTTCTTCTTCTCCTGCGCCAGCAGCGGGCGCACCCGGGACGGCGCCCCCTCGGCGACCAGGATGACCCCGGGCCGGCCCAGCACCCGGTGCACGGCGTCGAGCTGGGTCGTGCCGGCGACCCCGGAGGTGACCCGCCAGTCGCCGCGCATGCCCTCGAGCACCCAGGCCGCCGCCCCCGGCTGGCCCTCGACCTGCCGGTAGGCCGACCCCTGCGCGCGGCGGCCGAACACGATGAGCGCGGCCAGCAGGCCCAGCAGGACCGCGAAGAAGATCATGATGATCGGGATCCCGATCAGGATGCCGATCAGCTCGACCACGCCCGCGACGAGCACGAAGGCGATGAGCATGACCCAGGGCAGCTTGGGGTCGTTCTTGTAGGTGAGCGAGTACGCCTGCTTCATCATGCGGGCGTTGTTGCGGAGCTTGGACAGCCGCCCGACCTTGGGCTGGCCGTCCTTGCCGAGCTTCGGCGCCTTGCCCGGCGTGCCGGCCGGCGTGCCCGCGGCGCTCGCGCCCCGGCCACGGCCGCTGGAGCCGGGCGCCCGTCCGGCCTTGCCGGTGGGGGCGGGGGAGTCCGTGGGCTTGCTGCGTGCCATGTCCCCAGGATAGGGCCGCGGCCCGCCGTGCCCGGCGGACGACGCCGGGGGTCACCCCTGGCGGGTCAGCCCCCGGGCCTCGACCGCCTGCTGGTAGAGCCGGCCGGCGCGGTAGGAGCTGCGCACCAGCGGCCCGGCGAGGACGCCGGGGAAGCCGATCCGCTCGGCCTCGGCCGAGAAGCCGACGAACTCGTCGGGCTTCACCCAGCGGACGACGGGGTGGTGCCGGGGCGAGGGGCGCAGGTACTGGGTGATCGTGAGCAGGTCGCAGCCGGCGTCGTGCAGCGCCTGCATCGTCTCGACGACCTCGTCCGGCTCCTCGCCCATCCCGAGGATCAGGTTGGACTTGGTGACCAGCCCGGCCTCCCGGGCGGCGGTGATCACGGCCAGCGAGCGCTCGAACCGGAAGCCGGGGCGGATCCGCTTGAAGATCCGCGGCACCGTCTCGACGTTGTGCGCCAGCACCTCGGGGCGGGAGGAGAAGACCTCGGCCAGCTGGCCGGCGTCGGCGTTGAAGTCGGGGATGAGCAGCTCGACTCCGCAGCCGGGGACCGCGGCGTGGATCTGCCGGACGGTCTCGGCGTACAGCCAGGCGCCGCCGTCGGGCAGGTCGTCGCGGGCGACGCCGGTGACCGTGGCGTACCGCAGCTGCATGCTGGCCACGCTCTCGGCGACCCGGCGGGGCTCGTCGGCGTCGAAGGCGGCCGGCTTGCCGGTGTCGATCTGGCAGAAGTCGCAGCGCCGGGTGCACTGGTCGCCGCCGATGAGGAAGGTGGCCTCCCGGTCCTCCCAGCACTCGTAGATGTTGGGGCAGCCGGCCTCCTCGCACACCGTGTGCAGGCCCTCGCGGCGGACCAGCGACTTCAGCTCGGTGTACTCCGGGCCGGTGCGCAGCCGGGTCTTGATCCACTCGGGCTTGCGCTCGATGGGCACCTGGCTGTTGCGGACCTCGAGGCGCAGCAGCTTGCGGCCGGCGGGCTCGGTGGCGGATCCGGTGGACGTGGGGGCCGCCGTCTCGCTCATGACCTGCACGGTACGCCCGCACGACGACACCGCCCCCGCGGCCGGGGAGGCAGCGGGGGCGGTGTGGGCGAGGTCTCGCCGACCTCGGGCGTCGGGGCGGTCAGGCCATCCCGGACCCGGACGGGCCGGCGGTCGGGCCGGGGTCCTCGCTGCCGCCGCTGGTGAACGGCTCCGGGTTGTTCTTCGGGTCCACCGGGTGGGTCGGCGCGTCGGAGTCGACCATCTGGGCGTCGCGGATGCCCATGTCGGACTCGGCCGGCGCGGAGTCGCCGGCCTCCCAGGTCGCGCTGGAGACGGTCTTGCCGGACTCGTTGTTGCTCGGGGCGCTGGGCACGGGGTCCTCTCGGTAGCTGGGCACGGGCCCGTCACCGGTCGGGGCGGGGGTCCAGGCGTCGGTGTCGCCGCGGCGGCGGAGCACCGCGAACGCCACGGCACCCACCGCGGCGAAGACCGCGAGCCACGGCCACCGCCGCGGCGCGGGCTCCAGCGCCGTACCCCGCTTCGCCTTCGCCGACGCCTTCGCCGAGGCCTTGGCCGCCTTGGCCCTCGCCTTCTGCTTGGCGGCGGCCTTGGCGGCCTTCCGCTTGGCCTTGGTGCCGGTCTTGCCGGCCGCCCCGACGAGCTCCTCGCGGCGGGCCTCCAGCTCGTGCAGGGCCGTCTCGACGCCGCTCACCAGCGTCTCGCGGGCGTTCTCGAACGCCGGGCCGACGGCCTCGCGGGCCGCGACCACCTTCGGCAGGACCTCGGTCGCGAGCGCCTTCTGCGCCGCCTTCTGGGCGGCCTCGACGCGGGGCGCCAGGTCGGCCGCCGCCTTGCTGGCCGCGGCGGTGGTCGCCGCGACCGCCCCGGTCAGCGCCGGGACGGCGGCCTCGCGGGCGGCGTGCACCCGCGGGCTCAGCGCCTCGACGGCGGCGGCGAGGCCGGCGTCGACCGCCTTCTGCGCCGCCTCGAGCCGGGGCCCGGCCGCGTCGAGGGCGGCCTCGACACGCGGCGCGATCGCCTCCCGGGCGCCCTCGACGCGGGGGGCGATGGCGTGGCGTGCCGAGGCGACGGCCGGCGCGGCGACGGCCGCGGCGGCGGCGACCTTGGGGGCCACGGCGAGCTGCGCGGCGCCGATCGCCGGTGCGGCGGCCTCGCGGGCGGCCGCGAGGCGGGGGGCCAGCTCGTCCGCGGCCGCACGGCCGGCCTCGGTCATCGCCGTCCCGATGTGGCTGAAGCCCTCCTGGAGCTCGGCAGCGATGACCTGACCTCGCGTCTTCTTGCGGAACACGGGATGTACCTCCACGTTGATCGTCTCCGCGGTCATCCTGCCGTGTCCGCGCGGCGAGCACACCCCGAGCGGCGGCGGGACCGGCGCCGCGGGAGCGGCACGGATAGCGTTCCCGCCGTGCAGCTGCGTGTCTTCACCGAACCCCAGCAGGGCGCCACGTACGACGACCTCCTCGCCGTGGCCCGGCGGGCCGAGGAGACCGGCTTCGACGCGTTCTTCCGCTCCGACCACTACCTGGCCATGTCCGGCGACGGCCTGCCCGGACCCACCGACGCGTGGGTGACGCTGGCCGGCATCGCCCGCGAGACCAGCCGGATCCGGCTGGGCACGCTGATGACGGCCGCGACCTTCCGGCTGCCCGGGCCGCTGGCGATCTCCGTGGCGCAGGTCGACCAGATGAGCGGCGGCCGGGTGGAGTTCGGCCTCGGCGCCGGCTGGTTCGAGGCCGAGCACGACGCCTACGGCATCCCGTTCCCGGACGTCGCCGAGCGCTTCGACCGCTACGAGGAGCAGCTCGCCGTCGTCACCGGGCTGTGGTCGACGCCACCGGGGGAGACCTTCGACTTCGCCGGCGAGCACTACCGGGTCACCGGGTCCCCGGCCCTGCCCAAGCCGGTGCAGGCCGGCGGCATCCCGGTGCTCATCGGCGGCAAGGGGGCGAAGCGCACCCCCCGCCTGGCGGCGCGGTACGCCGCCGAGTTCAACGTGCCGTTCATGTCGGCCGACGAGAACGCGCGGCTGTTCGCCGGCGTCCGGCAGGCGTGCGCGGAGGCCGGCCGCGACCCGTCGTCGCTCACCTGCAGCTCGGCGCTGGTGCTGTGCGTCGGCCGGGACGAGGCGGAGGTCGCCCGCCGGGCCGCCGCGATCGACTGGAGCGTCGACGACGTGCGGGCCCACGGCGTCGCGGGCACCCCGGCGGAGGCGGTCGAGACCCTCGGCCGCTACGCCGAGGCGGGCGCGACGCGGGTGTACCTGCAGGTGCTGGACCTCGCCGACCTCGACCACCTGGACCTGGTCGCGGCCGAGGTGGCGCCGCAGCTCGCCTGA
This sequence comes from Blastococcus sp. SYSU D00868, assembly GCF_054050575.1. Lineage (NCBI taxonomy): Bacteria > Bacillati > Actinomycetota > Actinomycetes > Geodermatophilales > Geodermatophilaceae > Blastococcus > Blastococcus sp. SYSU D00868. The sequence continues at coordinate 20,170 of NZ_JBJGZO010000019.1, read as the reverse complement.
CCGCCGTCCGGGCGCCGCTGCACCGGGGAACTCCCGCGAGGCGGCGCCCGCGCGGCGGTAGACTGGGCGCGTGACCCGGCGGTCCCTCCTCTGCCGACCGCGCTGACCCCCACCTGCGAGGACAGCGCGGCGACCCCTCCTGTGCGAGGGGTCTTTCCATGTGCGGACCAGGACGCCCCGCCCGGACGCGCGACCACCCTCGAGACCGGAGCACGACGATGAGCCAGACGGCCAGCAGCCACCCCGGCGCTGCCAGCACCGAGCACGGCAGCGACGGCGTCCCGCCGCACCGCTACACGCCGGCGCTGGCGCAGCAGATCGAGCTGGCCTGGCAGGACCGCTGGGAGGCGGAGGGGACGTTCCACACCCCGAACCCCAGCGGCCGGCTGTCCCAGGGCTTCGAGCGGGTCGCCGACCGGCCGAAGTACTTCCTGATGGACATGTTCCCGTACCCCTCGGGGGCGGGGCTGCACGTCGGGCACCCGCTGGGCTACCTGGGCACCGACGTCACCAGCCGGTTCCGCCGGATGGACGGCGCCAACGTGCTGCACCCGATGGGCTACGACGCCTTCGGCCTGCCCGCCGAGCAGTACGCCGTCCAGACCGGGCAGCACCCGCGGGTCACCACCGAGGCCAACATCGCGGCCATCAGGGCGCAGCTGCGCCGGCTGGGCGTCGACCACGACGACCGCCGCAGCTTCGCCACGATCGACCCCGGCTACTACAAGTGGACCCAGTGGATCTTCCTGCAGATCTTCGGGTCCTGGTTCGACCCCGAGGCGGGCAGGGCCCGGCGGATCGAGGAGCTGGTCGCCGAGCTGGACGCCGGCGTGCGGGAGCCGGCGGAGGGCACGAACCCGACCGGCCGGCCGTGGGCCGAGCTGTCCGACGCCGACAAGCGCCGGGTCGTCGACGCGCACCGCCTGGCCTACCTGCACGAGGCGCCGGTCAACTGGTGCCCGGGGCTGGGCACGGTGCTGTCCAACGAGGAGGTCACCCCCGACGGGCGCTCCGAGCGGGGCAACTTCCCGGTGTTCCGGCGGCCGCTGACCCAGTGGATGATGCGGATCACCGCCTACGCCGAGCGGCTGCTGGCCGACCTGGACCGGCTGGACTGGTCCGACTCGCTGAAGCAGATGCAGCGCAACTGGATAGGCCGCTCGACCGGCGCGCGGATCGGCTTCTCGATCGGGAACGAGACGATCGAGGTCTTCACCACCCGCCCCGACACGCTGTTCGGCGCCACCTACATGGTGCTGGCGCCCGAGCACCCGATGGTGGAGGCGCTGACCGCCGACGCGTGGCCGGCGGGCACCGACCCGCGCTGGACCGGCGGCGCCGCGACCCCGGCCGAGGCGGTGCGCGAGTACCAGCGGCAGGCCTCCCGGCGCTCGGAGCTGGACCGGCAGAACGAGGCCCGGGAGAAGACCGGCGTCTGGCTGGGCGTCACGGCCACCAACCCGGTCAACGGCCGGGAGCTGCCGGTGTTCATCGCCGACTACGTGCTGACCGGGTACGGCACCGGCGCGATCATGGCGGTGCCCGGCGAGGACGCCCGCGACTGGGACTTCGCCGCGGCCTTCGGCCTGCCCCACGTGCGCACCGTGCAGCCGCCGGCGGACTGGGACGGCGGCGCCTGGACCGGCCCCGGCGAGATGATCAACTCGTCGAACGACGAGGTCTCGCTGGACGGCCTGGACAAGGCCACCGCGATCGAGCGGATCACCGAGTGGCTGGTGGCCAAGGGCCACGGCGAGTCGACGACCACCTACAAGCTGCGGGACTGGCTGTTCAGCCGGCAGCGCTACTGGGGCGAGCCGTTCCCGATCGTCTACGACGCCGACGGCGCGCCGCGGGCGGTGCCGGAGTCGCTGCTGCCGGTGCTGCTGCCCGAGGTCGACGACTACTCGCCGAAGACCTTCGCCGACGACGACGCCGACTCCGCCCCGGAGCCGCCGCTGTCGCGGGCCACCGAGTGGACGACGGTCACCCTGGACCTGGGCGACGGCCCGAGGCAGTACCGCCGCGAGACCAACACGATGCCCAACTGGGCCGGCTCGTGCTGGTACTACCTGCGCTACCTGGACCCCGGCGACGACACGCAGATGGTCGACCCGGAGCTGGAGCGCTACTGGCTGGGCCCGCGCGAGCCCGGCGACGTCGGCGGCGTCGACCTGTACGTCGGCGGCGTCGAGCACGCGGTGCTGCACCTGCTGTACGCCCGGTTCTGGCACAAGGTGCTGTTCGACCTGGGGTACGTCTCCAGCGAGGAGCCGTTCCGCCGGCTGGTGAACCAGGGCTACATCTCCGCCTACGCCTACACCGACGAGCGGGGCTTCTACGTGCCCGCCGCCGAGGTGGAGGAGCGCGACGGCCAGTTCTTCTTCGAGGGCAACCCGGTCACCCGCGAGTACGGGAAGATCGGCAAGAGCCTGAAGAACATGGTCACGCCCGACGAGATGATCGGCGCGTACGGCGCGGACACCTTCCGGGTGTACGAGATGTCGACCGGCCCGCTGGAGCAGTCCCGGCCGTGGGAGACCAAGGCGGTGGTCGGCTCGCAGCGGCTGCTGCAGCGCATCTGGCGCGTGGTGGTCGACGAGGAGACCGGCGCCGTCCGCGCGGCCGACGACGTCGAGCCGGGCGAGGACACGCTGCGGGCGCTGCACAAGGCGATCGCCGGTGTCCGGGACGGCATGGCGACCCTGCGGTTCAACATCGCCATCGCCCGGATCACCGAGCTGACCAACGCGCTGACCCAGGCCTACGGGGCCGACCGGCCCGTGCCGCGGTCGGTGGCCGAGCCGCTGGTCCTGATGGTCGCGCCGCTGGCCCCGCACATCGCCGAGGAGCTGTGGTCGCGGCTGGGGCACGGGGAGTCGCTGGCGTGGGCGCCGTTCCCCGAGGCCGACGAGCGCTGGCTGGTGGAGGACACCGTCGAGGTCGCCGTCCAGGTCAACGGCAAGGTGCGGGCGCAGGTCACCGTGCCGGCCGACGCCGACGCCGCCGCGCTGGAGGCCGCCGCCCGCGCCGAGGAGAAGGTGGCGGCGCAGCTGGCCGGCAAGACCGTGCGCCGGGTGATCGCCGTCCCGGGCCGGCTGGTCAACTTCGTCGTCGGCTGACCGGAGTCGCTCGGGAGCGGAAATCGTCACCGGGCGACTCCGCTCAGGCGGTAGGACCGGGGGGTGACACGGACCGCCGCCGCCTCGATCGTCGAGCTGGACCCGGACGACCCCGCCTTCGCCGGGTGGTGCGCGGTCTGGGCGGCCGCCGAGACCGCCGACCGCCCGGGCGACCAGCCCCGGCCGGCCCGCGAGCACGTCGCCCTGGGCCGGCAGCTCGTCGCGCCCGGCGGGTCGCGCGACGGCACCCACCGGGCGGCGGTGGTGGACGGCGACGTCGCCGGCGCGCTTCGGCTGCTGTTCCCGCTGCGCGACAACACGGCGGCCGCCATCGTCGACCTGGCCGTCGCCCCGGCCCACCGGCGGCGGGGGATCGGGAGGGCGCTGCTGGACGAGGCGGTGCGGACGGCGGCGGCCGCGGGCCGGACCGAGCTGATCACCGAGGTCGACGAGCCGGGGCCGGACTCGGCCGGGCGGCGGTTCGCGCTGCGCCACGGCTGGGCGTGCGGCCTGCTCGAGACCCGCCGCGACCTGCTGCTGCCCCCGGACGAGGCCCGGCTGTCCGCCGTCGAGGCGCAGGCGCGGGAGGCCGCTCGTGGCTACGACGTCGTGACCTGGCGCGACTCCGTCCCGGAGCACCTGGTCGACGACCGGGCGCTGCTCGAGCAGCGGATGAGCACCGACGCCCCGATCGGCGACATCCCGATGGAGGAGGAGCGCTGGGACGCCGCCCGCGTCCGCGAGCGCGAGGCGGCGAACCTGGAGCGGGGCCGGACGGTGCTCTCGGCCGGCGCGGTGGCCGGCGGCCGGCTCGTCGCCTTCACCGACCTGCACGTGCTGCAGGCGCAGCCGCGGCGGGCGCAGCAGGCCGGCACGCTGGTGCTGCGCGAGCACCGGGGGCGCCGGCTGGGGGCGCTGGTGAAGGCGGCGGTGCTGCGCGAGCTGGCCGCCGGCTTCCCGCAGGTCGAGCGGATCACCACGTACAACGCCGACGGCAACGAGCCGATGGTCGCCGTCAACCGGGCCCTGGGGTTCGAGCCGGCCGGCCGGCTGTCGATGTGGTCGCTGCGGCTGGGCGGAGTCGCCGGGTGACGGGATCCGTTCCCGAGCGACTCCGCTCAGGCGGGGCGGATGCGGATGAGCTCGTGGCGGTCGCCGGGGCGCCGCAGCAGCCCGTGCCACAGCCGTGAGGTGGCCGAGCCGACGGTGAACCGCCACCCGTGGGCCCGACGCACCCGGGAGGTGTGCCGCGGCCGCTCGACCTCGCCGGAGTCGGCGCGGAGTGAGGGCCCCGTCCTACCCACCGCTCGCACGCTCGCGGCGAGCCTCTGGACGGGGCCGAACGAGCGAGCTAGGTGGTCAGGCTGACGTAGGTGCTGACCGGCAGCGCGGTCACGCGGTCAGGCGGCGGGCGCGGGTTGGCGGGACAGCACCCGGCGCATCGCGGTCTCCACCGGGTCGATCGCCTCGGCCACGGTCACGTCGCGGCCCAGCTCGGCGGAGAGCGAGGTGGCGCCGGCGTCGACGATCCCGCACGGGATCATGTTCGCGAAGGCGCCCATGTCCGGGTCGCAGTTGAGCGCGAAGCCGTGCATGGTCACCCCGCGGGCGACCCGCACGCCGATCGCCGCCACCTTGCGGTCGGGGCCGCGCGAGTCCGCGCGCACCCACACGCCGCTGCGGCCCTCGACCCGCTCGGTCGCCAGCCCGAGGCCGGCGCACACCTCGATGAGCGCCTCCTCCAGCCGGCGCACGTGCGCGACGACGTCCACCGGGTCGGGGAGGGCGACGATCGGGTAGCCGACCAGCTGACCCGGCCCGTGCCACGTGATCTTGCCGCCGCGGTCGACGTCGATGACCGGCGTGCCGTCGAAGGGGCGCTCGTGCGGCTCGGTGCGCTTGCCGGCCGTGTACACCGGCGGGTGCTCCAGCAGCAGCATCGTGTCGGGGCCGGTGCCCTCGACGCGGGCCGCGTGCAGCTCGCGCTGCCGCGCCCAGGCCTCCTCGTAGTCGACGAGCCCGGCCCGGATGACGCGCAGATCGCTCACGACCCTCAGCGTAGGCGGCGCGGCGCGAGGGGCGTCTCGACCGCCGTCCCGTCCGGGCCGCGCTCGACGCGGTAGGCGCCCTTGCCCGGCCGGTCGGCGACCGCCTCGACCAGCTCGGTGCCGCGGTACACCAGCCCGACGCCGTCGTCGGTGGCGTGGCCCGGCGGCAGCGTGCCGTCGGCCACCAGCCGCTGGTACAGCGGCCGCCGCTGCTCCTCGGAGTCGTAGTGCACGCTGTTGGACGCCGGGATGAGCGCCAGGCCGTTCGTCACCGGCCGCAGCTGCGGGCCGTAGGAGTCGGTGTTGCCGCCGACGTGCCAGCACAGCGACCCGGCCGAGACCCCGCCGAGCACGACGCCGGCCGCCCACACCTCGCGGAACACCTCGTCGAGGCCGTGCACCCGCCACACGGCGAGCAGGTTGGCCACGCTGCCGCCGCCGACCCACACGACGTCCTGGGCGAGCAGGTGCGCCCGCACGTCCGCGACGGTCGGCATGGGGAACAGGCTCAGGTGGCTGACCCGGACGGCGCTGCCGGCGAACGCCCCGTACACGCCGGCGAGCCGTGCCGGGTCGTCGCCGGTGGCCGTGCCGAGGTAGCACAGCCGCGGCTGCGCGGGGGCGCCGGCGAGCTCCACGGCCAGGTCGAACACCGGCCCGGGCGCCCAGTCGTAGGGCCCGCGGCCCCGGGAGTCGAAGCCGATGCTCGTGGCGAGGACCGTCGGTGCGGAGGCGGGCATCAGGTGGCTCCCACCTGGTCGGGGCGGACCGCGCGGAGCACGGCCCGGGCGGCGCGGGCGCCGCTGGCCATCGCGCCCTGGATCGAGGGGGTGTCGCGGTGGTCGCCGCAGACGTAGACGCCGTCGCCGAGGTCGACCGGTCGGCGGAGGTGCAGTGGCGGTACCGCGGCCGGCTGGGCGCCGGGGACGGTGACCGACGTGAGGTGGTCCAGCTCCGTCGTCGGCACGCCGTGCAGCCGGGCCACCTCCTCGCGGACCTCCGCCTCCGCCGTCGGCGCGAGGCTGGAGCTGGCCACGAGGGCACGGCCGTCGGGGGAGTAGGCCGGCTGCGCGTCGGTGAGGACGACGCTGTTGACCAGCCGCCCGCCGGGGGGGCCGAGCACGATCAGCGGGTCCCGCCACGGGGAGGCCGGCAGCACGTGCAGGTGGGTGGTGACCTGCCGGGGCGCCGCCGCGTCGACCCCGGGGAGCAGGGCCGCCGCGGTGGCCGGGTCGGTGGCGACGACGACGGCGTCCGCCCGCACCAGCCCCTCCGCCGTCGTCACCCGGCCCGACGCCACGTCGCTCACCCTCAGGTGGAGGTGGAGCCTCTCGGTCCCGAGCCGCGCGGCGAGCTGCTCGCCCACCGCCTGCATCCCGCGCGCCGGCAGGCCGATCCGGCCGCGGGCGAAGCTGCGCCACAGCAGGTCGAGATAGCGGCTGGAGGTGGCCAGCTCCGGCTCCAGCAGGACGCCGGACAGGAAGGGGCGGAAGAACCGCTCGAGGGCCTGCTCGCCGACGCCCGCCGCGCGCAGGCGCACCTCCGCCGTCGTCTCGGGCTGCCGCAGCAGCCGCTCGACCGGCGTGTAGCCCGCCTGCGCCGAGTAGGCCGCGATCGCGCCCTTCGCCAGCAGCGACCCGATCGGCGCGCGCAGGGTGTCCAGCGCCGTGGCCGGGTGCCGGCGCGGGTCCACCACCCGGGCGGTGCGGCCGTCCGCGTGCAGCACCGCGCCCGGCCAGAACCAGCCCATCTGCAGCGCGCCGACGTCGAGGTCGGCCGCCACCCGGGGGTAGCCCGTGTTCAGGACCTGGAAGCCGCGGTCGACGAGGAAGCCGTCGACCCGCTCGGTCGCCAGCCGCCCGCCGGCGTGGCTCCCGGCCTCGACCACGTGGACGTCGCACCCGGCGTCGGCCAGCCGCACGGCGGCGGACAGGCCGGCCAGCCCGGCGCCCACGACGACGACCTCGGCTCGGGCGGGGAGGGGCATGCCCCGAACCTAGGCGGCGCCCGCCCGGCCGGCCCGCCGGGATCAGGTCCCCTGATCGTGCGGCGTCCTCCCTCACGGTCTGCGGTGAGGGAGGACGCTCCACGATCAGGGAGGCTGATCCCAGCCGGGCGGCCTGTGGACAACGGCGGGGCGGGGGGCCGCGGGCGCCTACCGTGCCGCCGTGCCCGATCGACCGACCCCCGGCCACGCCGCCCCGCCGGATCCGGATCCGCCCGCGGTCCCCGGCTACCGGCTCGAGGCGCTGCTCGGCCGCGGCGGGTCCGGCGAGGTGTGGCGAGCGGTGCCGCGCGGCGGCGGGGCGGCCGTGGCGGTCAAGGTCCTGGTGGCCGGCGACCCGGAGCGGCAGGCCCGGGAGGCGGCGCTGCTCGGCGAGCTGGACCACCCGCACCTGGTGCGCCTCGTCGAGGTGGTGCACCAGCCCCGCCGCGGCGGGCGCGCCCGGGTCGCGCTGGTGCTGGAGCTGCTGCCCGGCGGCAGCCTGGCCGCGCTGCTGGCCCGCCGGGGCCGGCTGCGCCCCGGCGAGGTGGTGACGGCGATCGCCCCGGTCGCCGCCGCGCTGGCCTCCGCCCACGCTGCGGGCGTCGTGCACGGGGACCTCTCCCCGGGCAACGTCGTCTTCACCGCCGAGGGCCGGCCGGTGCTGACCGACCTCGGTGTCGCCCGCGTGCTGGGCGAGGAGGCGGCCGGCGAGGTGACCCCGGCCTACGTCGACCCGACGGTCGCGCGGGGCGGCGCGCCGGGGCCGGCGTCGGACGTCTTCGGCGCCGCCGCCGCGGCCTTCCACGCCCTGACCGGGGTCGCGCCCTGGAACGCGGCGACGCCGGCCGACACCCTCGCCGTCGCGGCCGCGGGGGAGCTGCCCGACCTCGACCTGCTGGCCCCGGAGGCCCCGCCTGCGCTCCGCGAGGTCATCGCCCGCGGGTTGGCGGCCGACCCCTCCGACCGGCCGACGGCCGCCGAGCTCGCCCTCGACCTCCGGCACTCCTGCCGGCCCGAGCCCGTGCGGCTGCCGGTGGCCGGCGTGCCCGACGCCGAGCTCGGCGCGACCGGCCGCGGCCCCCGCACCGAGCTCACCCACCAGGTCGCGCGCCGCCCGCCCACCGAGTCCCGGCCCGCCGGCGGAGGACGGCGGCCGGTCGCCGCTGTCCTGGCCGGCCTGCTGCCCGGGCGGGTCCGGCGGCCGGCCGGGCTGCTGCTGGCCGTCGCCGTCCTGCTCGGCGGCGCGGGCTGGCTGGGGGCGGTCTGGGCCGGGACGGCGGGCGAGCCCGTGCCGGCCGCCGCGGCGTCGGCCGCCTCGTCCGCGCCGGCGTCCGTCCCGGCGTCGGCGGGTCCGGGACCGGCCGCGGCGGCGGACCCGCCGGTGGACGCCGGACCAGACTGGCTGGCCGTGGTCGGGGAGCTGTACGCCCGCCGCGCCGAGGCGTTCGCGCGCGCCGACCCGGCGGCGCTCGACGCGGTGTACACCGCCGACAGCCCGCTGCGCGCGGCGGACGACGCCGCCGTCCGGGCGCTGGCCGCGGCAGGGGAGCGGCTGGCCGGCTTCGCGCCGCGCGTCGAGGGGCCGGCCGCGGTCGTGGCCGCCGGCGACCGGGCGCGGGTGGAACTCCGCGACGGCTGGGCCGGTTACGACGTCGTGGCCGCCGGCGACCCGGACGGCCGCCCGCTGCGCGCGGTCCCGGGCCGGGCGAGCGCACCCGTCGCGCTGGACCTCGTGCGCGGCCCGGACGGCTGGCGGATCGCGACCGCGGGGCGGACCGGCTGAGCGGCCGGGATCAGTCCCGGCCCAGCGCCCAGCGCAGCGCCGACGCGACGTCGGGGTGGGTCCAGGTGAACCCGGCGGTCTCCAGCACCGCCGGCACCGCCCGCTGGCCGCCGAGGACGCCGACCGGGGCGAACTCGCCCAGCGCCGCGCGCAGCGCGAAGCCGGGCACCGGCAGCGCCGTCGGCCGGTGCAGCACCTCCCCGAGCGCGCGGGTGAACTCGGCGTTGGTCACCGGCGCCGGGCCGGTCAGGTTGACCGGGCCGGAGACGGGAGCGCTGAGCAGGAACCGGATCGCGTCGATCTCGTCCTGCAGGCTGATCCACGGCCAGTACTGCTCGCCGGATCCGAGCCGGCCGCCGACGCCCAGCTTGAACAGCGGGGCCATGCGCCCGAGCAGCCCGCCGCGGCCCAGCACCAGCCCGCTGCGCAGCCTCACCACCCGCACGCCGGCCTGCTCGGCCGGCGCCGTGGCGGTCTCCCACTGCTCGCAGACGTGCGCCAGGAAGTCGCGCCCGGCGGGAGCCGTCTCGCGGACGACCGTGTCGCCGGTGTCGCCGTACCAGCCCACCGCCGAGGCGTTGAGCAGCACGCGCTCCCGGCCGGGGTCGGCGGCGGCCGCCTCGGCCAGCGCGGTGCTCACCGTCGTGGTGGCGTCCACCCGGCTGCGCAGCACCGCCTGCTTGTGCTTCTCGGTCCAGCGCCTGTCGGCGATGCCGACGCCGGCGAGGTTCACCACCGCGTCGACGTCGGCGAGCAGCGCGGGGTCGATCCGCCGGTGCTGGGGGTCCCAGCGGTGCTCGTCGGCGGTCCGGGGCGTGCGCCGGACCAGCCGCAGCACGTCGTGGCCGTCCTCGGTCAGCGCGGGCACCAGGCGGGCACCGATCAGCCCGGACGAGCCGGTCACGGCGATCCTCAACGAGCCACCTCCGGGGGAGCGGACAGTGCAGAGGGGCCCCGGCGGATGCCGGGGCCCCTCCGTGGGCGGTCAGGCGAGGCCGAGCTCGCCCTCGAACTGGCCGGCCTCCAGCCGCTCGCGCACCGCGGTGAGGAAGCGCGCGGCGTCGGCGCCGTCGACGATGCGGTGGTCGTAGGTCAGCGCCAGGTACACCATCGAGCGCACCGCGATGACCTCGCCGAGCTCGGGGTCGGAGACGACGACCGGGCGCTTGACGACCGAGCCGGTGCCGAGGATGGCCACCTGCGGCTGGTTGATGATCGGCGTGTCGAACAGCGCGCCCCGGCTGCCGGTGTTGGTCAGCGTGAAGGTGCCGCCGCCGAGCTCGTCGGGGCTGACCTTGTTGTTGCGGGTGCGGTCGGCCAGGTCGGCGATCTTGCGGGCGAGCCCGCCGATGCTCAGGTCGCCGGCGCCGTGGATGACCGGCACGAGCAGCCCGCGCTCGGTGTCGACGGCGATCCCCAGGTTCTCCGCGTCGTGGTAGGTGACCGTGCCGGCCTCCATGTCCACCGAGGAGTTCACCGACGGGTAGGCCTTCAGCGCCTCCACCGCCGCCTTCGCGAAGAACGGCAGGAACGACAGCTTCACGCCCTCGCGCGCCTCGAAGTCCCGCTTGGCCCGGTTGCGCAGGTTCGCGATCCGGGTGACGTCGGCCTCGACCACGGTGGTCAGCTGCGCGCTGATGGCCAGCGACTCGACCATCCGCTGCGCGATGACCTTGCGCAGCCGCGGCATCTTCTCCGTGCGCCCGCGCAGGGAGGTGTCGGGCTGGGCGGCCGGCGACGGGCTCGCCGCCCGCGCCGCGGGGGCCGACGGTGCCGCGGGCGCCGCCGCCGGGGCGGCCTGCTCGGCCACGGCGAGGACGTCCTGCTTGCGGATCCGGCCGCCGACGCCGGTGCCCTTCACGCCGGACAGGTCGACGCCGTGCTCGGCGGCGAGCCGGCGCACCAGCGGGGTCACGTACTGGCCGCCGCCGTCACCCGCGGGCTCCGCGGGGGCGGACGACGGTGCGGACGGCTGGGCCGGCGCCTGGGGGGCGACCGCCTGGGCCGGGGCCGGGGCCGAGGTCGGCGACTGCGCGGGCAGCGAGCCGCTCGAGCCGTAGTCGGCGCCGGGGGCCTCGGTGGCCGGCTTGGCCGTGGGGGTCTCCTCCTGCGGCTGCGGGGCGGCCTGCTGCGGCTGGGCCTGCTGGGGCGCCGGGGCGGAGCCGCCTCCGGACGAGGCGCTGCCGATGACGGCGAGCTGGGCGCCCACCTCGACCGTCTCGTCCTCCTGCACCGAGATGGACAGCAGCGTTCCCGAGACCGGCGCCGGGATCTCGGTGTCGACCTTGTCGGTGGACACCTCCAGCAGCGGCTCGTCCGCGGTGACCTCGTCGCCCACGGCCTTGAGCCAGCGGGTGACGGTGCCCTCGGTGACGCTCTCGCCCAGGGCCGGCATCGTCACCGGCGTCCCCTCGCCGCCACCCGAGCCGCCGCCCGCGCCACCGCCCGAGTCACCGCCCTGGTCGGCGGCCGCCGGGGCGGGGGCCTCCGCCGGGGCGGGCTGACCGGCGTCGGCGTCGGAGGCCGGGTCGGCGTCCTGCACCTGCTGGTCGGGCGTCTGCGGGGTCGAGTCGGCGTCCTCGGCGGAGGCCGGGGGAGCGCCGCCGGCCGCACCGGAGCCGTCGCCGTCCCCACCGATGACCGCGAGCTCCGCGCCGACCTCGACCGTCTCGTCCTCGGCGACCAGGATCTTCGTCAGCACGCCGGCGGCGGGGGAGGGGATCTCCGTGTCGACCTTGTCGGTCGACACCTCGAGCAGGGGCTCGTCGGCCTCGACCTGCTCACCCTCCTGCTTCAGCCATCGAGTGACCGTGCCCTCGGTGACGCTCTCGCCCAGGGCGGGCATGGTGACGGACGTCGGCATCGGTGCGGGGCTCCTTCTGTGGTGGCGCTGGTGGGGGAGGGGTGCGGTGGGTCAGCCGTGCACGTGCAGCGGCTTGCCGGCCAGCGCCAGGTGCGCCTCGCCGAGGGCCTCGCTCTGGGTCGGGTGCGGGTGGATGAGGCTGGCGACGTCGCCCGGCTCGGCCTCCCAGTTGTAGATGAGCTGGGCCTCGGCGATGAGCTCGCCGACGCGGCTGCCGACCATGTGGACGCCGACGACCGGGCCGTCGACCGCCTGGACCAGCTTGACCGCGCCCGCCGTCTTGAGGATCTGGCTGCGCCCGTTGCCGCCGAGGTCGTAGGTGAGCGTCTTGACCTCGCCGTAGCGCTCCTTGGCCTGGGCCTCGGTGAGCCCCACGGAGGCGACCTCGGGGTCGGAGTAGGTGATCCGCGGGACGCCGGCGTAGTCGATCGGCGCCGGGTCCAGCCCGGCCAGCCGCTCGGCCACGAGGATGCCCTCGCCGAACCCGACGTGGGCCAGCTGCAGGGTGGGGACCAGGTCGCCGACGGCGGAGATGGTGGGCACGTTGGTGCGGCAGTACTCGTCGACGAGGACGAAGCCGCGCTCCATGGCGACGCCGGCCTCCTCGTAGCCCAGGCCCTGGCTGACCGGCCCGCGGCCGACGGCGACGAGCAGCAGCTCGGCCTCGATCTCCTTGCCGTTCTCCAGCGACACCTTGACGCCGTTCTCGGTGTGCTGGACGCCGGAGAAGCGGCTGCCCAGCTCGAAGGCGATCTTGCGGCGGCGGAAGGCGCGCTCCAGCAGCTTGGAGGAGGCCTCGTCCTCGAGCGGGACGAGGTGGGGCAGCGCCTCGACGATCGTCACGTCGACGCCGAAGGACTTCCACGCGCTGGCGAACTCGCAGCCGATGACGCCGCCGCCCAGGATGACCGCCGAGGCCGGCACCCGGTCGAGGTCGAGCGCGTGCTCGCTGGTGATCACCCGCGTGCCGTCGATCTCCAGGCCGGGCAGCGAGCGGGAGTAGGACCCGGTGGCCAACAGGACGTGGCGGCCCTCGTAGGTCTGGCCGTTCACGCTGACGGAGGTCGGGGAGGCCAGCCGGCCCTCGCCCTCGACGTAGGTGATCTTCCGGCTCTTGATCAGGCCCTGCAGGCCCTTGTAGAGCCGGCCGATGACGCCGTCCTTGTAGGAGTTGACGCCGTCCATGTCGATGCCGGCCAGGGAGGTCTTCACGCCGAACTGCTCGCCCTCGCGGGCCAGGTCGGCGACCTCACCGGCGTGCAGCAGGGCCTTGGTGGGGATGCAGCCGCGGTGCAGGCAGGTGCCGCCGACCTTGTCCTTCTCGACCAGGACGACCGACATGCCCAGCTCCGCGGCGCGCAGCGCGGCGGCGTAGCCACCCGAGCCACCGCCGAGGATGACCAGGTCGGCGGGAGAGGTGGGTGCACTCACGAGTGGCTCCTCGAGTTCTTGCGGCCCCCGTGTCGCACGGACGGGGGATGGTCAGCGCCCATCCTGCCACTCCGGGAACGGCGGAGCCGGACGCCCCGTTGGTCAGCACGGGCGTGGTGCGACTCACCCGCGACCGGGGACGGGAGGCGGCGAGATGGGGCTCTTCGGCCGACGGCGACGGGGCTCGTCGGGCGGCGACCGCCGCAGCACGCTGGACCGGGCGTCCGCGCGCACCGACCTGACCCACCTCGAGCAGTTCGTGGCCAGCCGCCACGGCGTCGAGGGGTACGTCGAGCCGCGCACCGCCGTCACCGAGACGACGATCCTGCTGGTCGCCGCGGACGGCGAGTGGACCCGCCGGCGCATCGCCGGGCCCGACGTCGCCCGCAAGATGTCACGCGACCTGGGCATCCCGGTCTACGACGCCCAGGTCACCGGCTACCCCCAGCGGATGCGCGACTGGAGCGCCCGCCAGAAGGACAAGCTGAGCTGATCGCGGTCCTCCGGACCGCACCACGGGCTCTGACATCGCGATCCTCCGGATCGCACCGCGGTCGGGTGCCGTCCCCCTACGGCGCTGAGCCCACCCTGACGTCCCTGCGCGGACCCTCCGGGCCCACTCAGGCCGGCGAGCTCACGCGAGCAGTGCCCGCCTACGCCTCGGCGATCGCGTCCTCGATCGCCGCCAGCAGGGTGCGCACCGGGACGCCGGTGCCGCCCTTGGGCGTGAAGCCCCACGGGCCGCCGGTGTTGTAGCTGGGCCCGGCGATGTCGATGTGCGCCCACGGCAGGCCCGCGGGCACGAACTCGCCGAGGAAGTGCGCCGCGACGAGCATGCCGCCCATCCGGTCGGCGTTGGCGTTGACCATGTCGGCGATCGGCGAGTCGATGCCCTTGCGCAGCTCCGGCGGCATCGGCATCGCCCACATCGGCTCGCCGCTGCGCCGGCTGGCCGCGACCACGGCGTCGCGCAGGTCGTCGCTGCCCATCACGCCGGCCGTGCGGCTGCCCAGCGCGACGAGCTGCGCGCCGGTCAGCGTCGACGTCTCGATCAGCAGGTCGGGGGAGTCCTCGGCGGCCCGCACGATCGCGTCGGCGAGGATCAGCCGCCCCTCCGCGTCGGTGTTGGTGATCTCCACCTTGCGGCCGTTGCGGAAGGTGAGGACGTCGCCCGGGCGGTAGGCGGTCCCGCTGGGCAGGTTCTCCGCCATCGGCACCGTGGCGGTGACCTCGACCGGCAACCCCAGCTCCGCGACCAGGCACACCGTGGCGATGACGGCGGCCGCGCCGGCCATGTCGCTGGTCATGTGGTGCATGTTCGCGGCCGGCTTGATGGACAGGCCGCCGCTGTCGAAGGTGATCCCCTTGCCGACCAGCGCGACCTTCCGGCGGGCCTTCCTGCCCTTGTAGGTCAGCCGCAGCAGCCGGGGGCCACGGGTGGAGCCGCCGCCGACGGCGAGGATGCCGCCGTACCCGCCGGAGGCCAGCGCCGCCTCGTCGAGCACCTCGACCGACAGGCCGGCCTTCTTCCCGGCGGCCGCGCCGCGGGCGGCGAGCTCGGCGGGGAAGAGGTCGTTCGGCGGCGTGTTGACCAGGTCCCGGGTCAGGGCGACCGCCGCGGCGACCGCGCGGACCCGGGCCAGGGGCGCCTTCGCCTCGGCGGCGTCCGGGACGACGACCGTGTACTCCCTCGGCGGCGTCGGCCGGTCGGCGGGCAGGTCGGAGCGGTACGCGGTGAACTCGTAGGCGCCCAGCAGCGCGCCCTCGCCGACGGCGTGCAGCCGCTCGGCGTCCGGCGCCCCGCCCACGGCGGCCAGCAGGCTCACCACCGAGCCGCGGCCGCTCAGCGCCCGGCTGGCCGCGCCCGCGGCGCGGCGCACGGCCTCGGCGCCGTAGCGGCCCTCGGCGTCCGGCGCGCCCAGGCCCGCGGCGGCGACCACCGGGAACGGCGCCTGGCCCAGGGTGGCCACCCGGGTGACCTCGTCCTCGCCGCCGCGCGCGCCGAGGTCGGCCAGCGCGGTCAGCAGCCGGCCGCCGAGCAGCCGGTCGACGGCCTCGGCGCCGGGGGTGGCGAGCAGCCCCGACGGGCCGCGGCCCACACCGACGACGACGGCGTCGCCGGGGACCTTCTCGAGCGGGCGGTCGGTGGCGGTGATCTGCGGCGGCACGCGGAAGAGCTTAGGCGGCGCCCCGGAGCGCGTTCGTGAGGACGGCGAAGGACCCCCGGCCCGGGCCACTAGCGTTGCCCGGCATGGAGCCGCGGACCTCGCCCCTGCACGACCGGCACGTCGCGGCCGGCGCGAAGCTGGCCGACTTCGGGGGCTGGTCGATGCCCATCGAGTACGCCGGCGGCGGGGTGCTCGCCGAGCACGCGGCCGTGCGCGAGGGGGTCGGCCTCTTCGACGTCTCGCACCTGGGCACCGCGACCGTGCGCGGACCGGGGGCGGCGGCGTTCGTCGACTCCTGCCTGAGCAACGACCTGGGCCGGATCGGTCCGGGCCAGGCGCAGTACACGCTGTGCTGCGTGCCGGACGGCGAGCCGCAGGCCGGGGGCGTGGTCGACGACCTGATCGTCTACCTGCACGGGCCCGACGACGTCCTGCTGGTGCCCAACGCCGCCAACGCCGCCGAGGTCGTGGCCCGCCTGACCGCCGCCGCGCCCGCCGGGGTCACGGTCGCCGACCGGCACGCCGAGGTCGCCGTCCTCGCCGTCCAGGGGCCCCGCTCGCCGCAGGTGCTGTCACTGCTGGGCCTGCCCGGCGAGCTGTCCTACATGTCGTTCGTCACCGGCGTCGGCGGCGGCGACACCGAGGTGACGGTCTGCCGCACCGGCTACACCGGCGAGCACGGGTACGAGCTGCTCGTCGCCGCCGAGCGGGCCGGCGAGCTGTGGGACGCGCTCGTGGCGGCCGGCGCCGACGAGGGGCTGCGGTTGTGCGGGCTGGGCGCCCGCGACACCCTGCGCACCGAGATGGGCTACCCGCTGCACGGCCACGAGCTCTCCCGCGACATCACGCCGAACCAGGCCCGCAGCGGCTGGGCGGTCGGCTGGCGCAAGCCGGCGTTCTGGGGCCGCGAGGCGCTGCTGGCCGAGCGGGAGGCCGGGCCGGCGCGGCTGCTGTGGGGGCTGCGGGCGCCCGGCCGGGGCATCCCGCGGCCCGGCATGGCGGTCCTCGACCCGGCCGGCGCGCGCATCGGCGAGGTCACCAGCGGCACGTTCTCCCCGTCCCTGCGCACCGGGATCGCGCTGGCGCTGCTGGACACCGCCGCCGGCGTCGAGGAGGGCGCCGACCTGGCCGTCGACGTCCGCGGGCGGCCGCAGCCGGTCACCGTCGTGCGCCCCCCGTTCGTGGAGTCGCACGTCCGGTGACGGCGGCTACCGCTGCGGTTGCGACGCCTTGGTCGGCTCGGGCGGGTCGGGGAGCGTGTCGGCCACGGTGGCGTTGCGCTGGCCCATCGGCAGCGGGTCGCCCTCGGTGGTGTCCTGCGCGGTCTGGTGCTCGGCCTCGGAGTTGATCTCGGCGCCCAGCAGGATCAGGTAGCAGGTCAGGTACAGCCACAGCATCAGCACGATCACGCCGGCGATGGCGCCGTACGTCTCGTTGTAGGACCCGAAGTTGTCCACGTAGAAGCTGAACGCCAAGCTCACCGCGGCCCAGACGACGGTGACGACGACCGACCCGAGGCTGACCCACGACAGCCGGGGGGAGTCCCGGTCCGGCGCCACGCGGTACAGCACGGCGAGCGACCCCGAGGCCACCACGAGCAGCAGCACCCAGCGGGCGATCTCGGCGAACACGTTGCCGACCGCGCCCAGCGGCAGCGCGTCGAGCAGCGCAGGGACGACGGCGATGAGGCCGAAGGTCAGCAGCACGAACACGATCGCGCCGAGCGTCAGCCCCAGCGACAGCAGGCGGAGCTTGACGAAGCTGCGGGCCTCCACCTCGTCGTAGGCGATGTTCACCGCCTGCACCAGGTTGTTCACGCCGCCGGACGCGCTCCACAGGGCGGCGCCGACGGAGATGACCAGGCTGAGCGTCAGCGCGCCGCCGGCGTTGCTGGTGATCGCCGTCAGCTGGTCGCCGATCAGGTCGGCGGCGCTCGCCGGCAGCTGCTCCGACAGCGTCTCGATCTGCCGCGCGACCGTCTCCGGGGAGGCGACGAGCCCGTAGAGCGAGATGATCGCGATCATCGCCGGGAAGACGGCGAGGAACGCGAAGAAGGCCACGCCGCCGGCGATGATCGGCATGTTGTCGGCCTTGTTCTCGGCCCAGGCGCGCTTGACGATCTGCTTCCAGCCCCGCGCGGGGATCTGCGCCGGCGTCTCGGCGTGCACGCCGGGCAGCGCGTCCGGTCCCGGCGACCCCGGCGGCGGCCGGGACGGGTCGGGCTCCGGCTCCCCGCGGGCGCCACGCTCGGCGGCCGCCCGCGCGGCCGCGCGGCGCGCCGCCTTCTCCTCGACGCGCTCCCGGATGCGGTCGACGGCGCTCTCCCGGGGCCGGGTGCCGGACATCAGTCGCCGGGCCAGTTGCCGGTCAGCTGGAAGAAGCCGCGGGCGCCGGCCCGGTCGATGGCCGCCTTCGTCGCCGCGAAGATCGCGCCCTGCAGGGCCGCGGCCAGCACGACCTCGCGCATCCGGTACTCGCTCTGCAGCGCGCCGGGGGCGTCGTCCTCGTCGGCGATGAGCTTCCAGACCTGCTTGAACAGCACCCCGGAGACCGTGCCGGCCGCGATGCCGCCGAGCAGGCCGATCGGGCGGTAGAGCAGTTTGCTGCCCTTGCTCTTCTTGGCCTTGCTGACCTCGCCCTTGCTCACTTCGTCCTCCTCGCGGCCCGCCGCGTCTTCTTCGCGGTCCTGCGCGCCACCTTCTCAGCAGCGGCCCGCCGCGCGGCCAGGACCTTCGCCGCCCGCTTCGCCTCCCGCTTCACCTCTCGCCTCGCCCGGCGGACGTCGCGGGTGCGCCGGCGCCAGACGAGGAGGCCCAGCAGGCCGGCCACGGCGGCGCCCGCGCCGATCACCGCCGGCGGGCTCTCCCGGTAGGTCTCGACCGCGGTGTCGCGGGCGCGGGCGGCGCCCTCCTTGGCCCGGGCCGGGACGTCGAGGCGGGAGCTGAGCTCGTCGACCGTGCGGCCGAGCTGGGCGCGCGTCTCCTCGATCTCGGCCTTGATCGCGTCGGGGTCGGTGGGACCGGTGTTCGCCGGGTCGCTCATCGGGAGGCCGCCTTCTTGACCGTGGTGATGTCCGCCTTGGTGCTGGCGATGGCCTGCGTGGGCACGGGCGGGCTGCCCTGCTGCACGTCCTTCTTGCCGAGCAGCGCGAGGACGCCGGCGACGGCGAACAGGACCACCGCCACGATCAGCGCGGCGAGCCAGCCCGGCAGCGCCTCGGCCAGCGCCAGGACCGCGGCGGCGATCAGCACGGCCAGGCCGAAGAAGGCGACCAGGCCGGCGCCGCCGAAGAGCCCGGCGCCGATGCCCAGCCGCTTGGCCTTCTGGGTCACCTCGGCCTGCGCCAGCCGGGCCTCGTCGCGGACGAGCGTGCTGATCTGCTCGGTCAGCCGGCCGATCAGCTCGCCGGTGGAGGCGTCCTCGGGCGCGGGTGGGGGCGGCGTGGCGCGCGAGGCGCCGGACGGGGACGGGGCGGTCATCGGTCCTCCGGGTCGCAGGGACGTTCGATGCACCTCCATGCCCCCGGTGATCGCCGCCGTAACCCGGCCGGGGGTCACGGACCGGTCGCGACGCGTGCCGTCGGCACCGGGTCCCCGCCGGGCCCGGCCCGCGCTCTAGCCTCGCGGTCATGAGCTGGACGTGGCGCCTGGAGGGCCCGGCGGGGGAGACGGTGGACCCGGCGTCGGTCGGCGTGGCGATCCCGCCGTCGGACAACCAGGGGGACGCCGAGTCCTGGCTGGGCGAGCACTGGCGGCTGCTGCTGGCCCGGGGCGTGCACAGCGTGACGCTGCTCGACGGCGAGACCCGGGTGTACGGGCCGATGGGGCTCGCGCCGAACTAGCCCGCCGGGTCAGCCGCGGCTGGTCTTGGCGGGGTCGCGCTCCACGACGTCCCCGAGCACCTCGTCGATGCGGGCGAGCACGTCGTCGTCCAGGCGCACACCGGCGGCGGCGACGTTGTCGTGCACCTGCTCGGGCCGGGTGGCGCCGATGATCGCGGCGGCCACGTTCCGGTTCTGCAGCACCCAGGCGACGGCGAGCTGGGCCATCGACAGGCCCAGGTCCTCGGCGACGGGGCGCAGGTCCTGCACCCGGGTCAGGACGTCGTCGCGCATGAAGCCGCGGATCATGTTCCCGATCTCCGGGTCGGCGGCGCGGCTGCCCTCGGGCGGCTGCTCCCCGGGCCGGTACTTGCCGGTCAGCACGCCCTGGGCGAGCGGGGACCACACGATCTGGGAGACGCCCTCCTTCTCGGAGGTGGGGACGACCTCGTCCTCGATGACCCGCCACAGCATCGAGTACTGCGGCTGGTTGCTGATCAGCTGGACGCCGAGCTCGCGGGCCAGCGCCGCGCCCGCGGCGATCTCGTCGGCCCGCCACTCCGAGACGCCGATGTAGAGCACCTTGCCCTGCCGCACCAGGTCGGCGAAGGCGGTCATCGTCTCCTCGAGCGGCACCGTGGTGTCGTACCGGTGGGCCTGGTAGAGGTCGAGGTAGTCCGTCTGCAGCCGGCGCAGCGACGCGTGGCAGCTCTCGGTGATGTGCTTGCGGGACAGCCCGCGGTCGTTGCGGCCCGGGCCGGTCGGCCAGTAGACCTTCGTGAAGATCTCCAGGCCCTCGCGGGGGGGGGGGGGGGGGGGGGGGGGGGGGGGGGGCGGCGGGGGGGGCGGGGGGGGGGGGGGGGGGGGGGGGGGGGGGGGGGGGGGGGGGGGGGGGGGGGGGGGGTGGGGGGGGGGGGGGGGGGCGGGGCGCCGGGGCGCCCGGCGCCC